>JAYUAH010000795.1:0-6757 GCA_043741415.1 Betaproteobacteria bacterium | reverse complement strand
AACAGGCGTATTCTTTCCGGCGATGTTTCGCCGATAGCCAGCGTGCGGGGCTTGCCGCCGTCGACCATCAGCGTGGCTTTGGCGCCGAAGATGCCGATCAGGTTGATGTCGGCGGAACAGGCACGCGCGGCGTACCCGCCGCCGGCCAGTATGGTAACGAGCACGGCCAGCGGTAGAATGGCTGAAAACTGAATTGAAAACCGAGTTGAATGAGCGCGCATCAATGAACCCCGTCGGCATTTTCAGACACTCTATCACGGAAGGCCCGGGCTATTTTGCCACCTTTCTCGAGCGCCACCGCGTGCCGTGGCGGTTGATCAAAATCGACGAAGGAGAACCGGTGCCGGTCGATGCGCGCGCGTTTTCGGGTCTCGGCTTCATGGGCGGGCCGATGAGCGTGAACGACGATTTGCCGTGGATTGCGTCGGTGCTGCAATTGATACGCAACGCGGTGCGCGACGAGGTGCCGGTGATTGGCCATTGCCTCGGCGGGCAACTGATGGCGAAGGCGCTGGGCGGCGTGGTAACACGTAATCCGGTGAAAGAAATCGGCTGGGGTGTGGTCGATATTTTGGTGGGCGCGGCGGGTCAGCGCTGGCTCGGTGCGGTGAAATCGTTCGCATCGTTTCACTGGCATGGCGAGACGTTCAGCGTGCCGCCGGGTGCCGAGCGTGTTGCCGCCAGCGCTTACTGCGAAAACCAGATGTTCGCGCTCGGTAAACACCTCGGCATGCAGTGTCATGTGGAAATGACGCCAGAGCTGATCGCCGCATGGTGCGCGGACTGGCGCACTGAAGTGCAGTCGCTGGCGCAGCAAGCGCCGTCGGTGCAGGCGCCGGTGCAAATGCTCGAGCGCATAGGGGAAAAGACCGCAACGCTGCACGGCGTCGCGGACCGTATTTACAGCGAGTGGCTCAAAGGCCTGGTGCGCTAATCGTAGTCAGCGCCATGCCGCTCAGTCGCGGAAATTCTTGAACTGCAGCGGGAAATCGGTGATGGATTTGCGCACCAGCGCAATCGCATCCTGCAGCAAATCTTTTTTGGCGCCGGTGACGCGCACCACGTCGCCCTGGATGCTGCCCTGAACTTTTATTTTGCTGTCTTTGAGCTGTTTGATAATTTTCTTGGCGAGTTCCTGCTCCACACCCTCGCGCACTTTGATCACCTGCTTCACTTTGCCGCCGCCGATGGTTTCGGTTTTGCCCACGTCGAGACAACGTACGTCGACGGCGCGTTTGGCGAGACGGGTGGTTAACACGTCGCGTAACTGGCCCATCTTGAAGTCGTCGTCGGCAAACGCGGTCAGCGTTTTTTCTTTTTCATTAATTTCAACGCGCGCGTCCGAGCCTTTGAAATCGAAGCGGTTGGTGACTTCCTTGTTGCATTGGTCGACGGCGTTGCGTACTTCCATTTGATTGACTTCGGAAGCGATGTCGAAGGTAGGCATGGTTGATCTCGATCAGTAGGGGTTGGATCTAGGCTTTGGCCAGTTTGATTTTGTACGACGTCAACGGCAGCCCGGTGCCGTCATTGAATTCAGCGGCGGCTTCCACGGCGAGTTGCGCGATATCCTGCGCGTCGCGCGTTTTGTCGCTGTAGGTGGAAAACATCGCGCCCATGGCGTAATCGGCGCCGCTGCCAAACGCATAAAACTTGGAAAACTCCTGCACCGTGCGATGCGCGGCCACGCCGAATATGCCGTGCTTGTTGGCAAGCAGCACGTCCACGCGCGTGGATTCAACGGGATCATCGCTGCTGGCACCGGCATTGAGGAAATACTCTTCCTTCAACACGCCGTGCATGGTTTGCCAGGTTTTGAAAATATGGTGCACGCTGTCAAATTTGGCTTCCACCTTGGGGCGCGCGAAGTAATCCGCGAGTATCGCCTTGAAGGTGGTGTTGCCGGTGATCGCCACGATCGTATCGCCGACTTTGAAGGTCTTATGGTTGTTGACCACGTACTCCGCGGTTTCCTTGCCGGTGCCCCATTTGGTCATGGTGTCGGCGGCGATGGCGACATAGCCATTCTTGCGTACGACGGCGATGGTGGTCATGAAGTTATTTTCCGCGGGCTACTTGAAATGGCAGACGTAATCCAGCATTTCAATCGTTTCAATTTCGAACTTGGCGTTGCCCGGCACTTCGAATGTTTCACCCGTGCGCACGGTGCGCCAGTCGGCGCCACCCGGCAGTTTGACCTTGCACACGCCGGCATTGATTTCCATGATTTCCGGCGCACCCGTATTGAAGGTGAGCGTGCTGGGAAAAATCACGCCCACGCTCTTTTTCGAGCCGTCGGCAAACAGCACGGTGTGGCTCACGCATAGGCCGTCAAAGTAGACGTTGGCTTTTTTGACGACGCTGACTTTATCGAATTGGGTCACGATGGTCCCTTACTTGGCGCGCTTGTTTAATTTGGCGGCGATGCGCAATCTCAACGCGTTCAAGCGAATGAAACCCGCGGCATCTTTCTGATCGTACGCGCCACGGTCGTCTTCGAACGTCGATATCGCCGGATCAAACAGCGAATTGGGCGAGGTGCGGCTGACCGTCATCACCGTGCCTTTGTAAAGCTTGACCTTCACCGTGCCGTTCACCGACACCTGCGATTGATCGATCAACGATTGCAGCAGCAGGCGCTCGGGGCTGAACCAGTAGCCGTTGTAGACCATGCGCGCGTAACGCGGCATCAGGTCGTCTTTCAATGCCAGCACTTCGCGGTCGAGCGTGATCGATTCCATCGCGCGATGCGCTTTCAGCATGATGGTGCCGCCGGGGGTTTCGTAACAGCCGCGGGATTTCATGCCGACGTAGCGGTTTTCAACGAGGTCAAGGCGGCCGACGCCGTGCTTGCCGCCAAGCTGATTGAGCTTTTCCAGCACTTTTGCTGCGGAAAGTTTTTTGCCGTTGATGGCAACAATGTCGCCTTTGGCGTAAGTGAGGTCTACCATCTCGGGTTTGTTCGGCGCTTTTTCCGGCGACACGGTAATGCGCCACATCGAATCTTCGGGCTCGTAGGCCGGGTCTTCCAGCACACCGCCTTCGTACGAAATGTGCAGCAGGTTCGCGTCCATGGAGTACGGCGCGCCGCCGCCTTTGCGTTTCTTATAGTCGACCGGGATGCCGTGTTTGTCGGCATACGCCAACAGCTTTTCGCGCGACAGCAAATCCCACTCGCGCCACGGCGCGATGACTTTGACGTCGGGCATCAGCGCATACGCGCCGAGTTCAAAACGCACTTGATCATTGCCCTTGCCGGTGGCGCCGTGCGAAATCGCATCAGCGTTGGTCTTGCGCGCGATCTCCACCAAACGCTTGGCGATCAGCGGGCGCGCAATCGAAGTGCCGAGCAGATATTCGCCTTCATATACCGCGTTGGCACGAAACATCGGGAACACGAAGTCGCGCACGAATTCTTCGCGCAGGTCTTCGATAAAAATATTGCCGGGCTTGATGCCCATCAGATTGGCTTTGGCGCGCGCGGGCGCGACTTCTTCGCCCTGGCCGATATCGGCGGTGAACGTCACCACCTCGCAGTGATAAACATCCTGTAACCACTTCAAAATGACCGAGGTATCGAGGCCGCCCGAATAGGCGAGCACGACTTTTTTGATCTTTTTAGCCATTATAAAAAACTCTTTAAAATCAAATACTTATGAAATTATGCAAAGGGAGGGTTAAAACAGTTTGCGCGAAGGATCGGCATCCAGCACGCGCGGTAGCAACAGAAATTCGAGCAGCGCTTTTTGCGCATGCAAACGGTTTTCGGCTTCGTCCCACACCACGCTTTGCGCGCCATCGATCACTTCGGCGGTGACTTCTTCGCCGCGATGCGCGGGCAGGCAGTGCATGAACAACGCATCTTTTTTTGCGGCGCGCAGCATATCGCCATCCACGCACCAGTCGGCAAACGCTTTTTTGCGTTCTGCGTTTTCGGCTTCCTGTCCCATGCTGGTCCACACATCAGTGGTGATGAGATCGGCGTCTTTGGCGGCGTCCATCGGATCCGCGAATTCTTCGTAGTGCGCGTCGCCGTAGAGGCCTGCGCGTTCGGGTTCAACCTCATAGCCGGGCGGCGTCGATACATGCACATTGAAATCGAGTACTTCCGCCGCCTGCAGCCAGGTGTTGCACACGTTATTGGAGTCGCCGATCCACGCCACGGTTTTGCCCTGGATGCTGCCGCGATGCTCGATGTAGGTAAAAATGTCCGCGAGAATCTGGCACGGGTGATATTCGTTGGTGAGGCCGTTGATCACCGGCACGCGCGAGTGTGCGGCGAATTTTTCGATGATCGCCTGCTCGAAGGTGCGGATCATCACGATATCGACCATGCGCGTGATCACGCGTGCCACGTCCTCAATCGGTTCGCCGCGCGAGAGTTGAGTGTCGCGTGAAGAAAGATTGATCACGGTGCCGCCCATTTGCAGCATGCCGGCCTCGAACGACACGCGCGTGCGCGTCGAGTGCTTCTCGAAAATCATTGCCAGGGTGCGGTCGTGCAGCGCCAGGTACGGTTCGTAGCGCTTGAACTTATCCTTGATCCAGCGCGCGCGGCCGAACACACGCTCGCACTCGGTGCGTGAGAGATCCTTGAATTGAAGATAATGGCGAATGGTCATCGCAATAAGTAAATCTAACCTGGGCCTGCAATAAGAAGAACCGCGAGAACCGCGCCGCCGTCAGGCGGCGGCGGATTGGGGCGCAGTCTGGCGCGCGAGAAAGCGCAGGATCAGCGGCACTAAAATGTCGGATACTAGGCCGGCCTGCTCACTCGAAAAATTCAGCGGCGGCAGCAGACGCACCACGTTATCGGCGGTGACGTTGATCAGCAGTCCCGCGTCGAGCGCCTCTTTCACGAGTTCACCGCACGGGTGGGAAAGTTCGATGCCGATCATCAGGCCGATAATGCGGATGTCCTTGACGCCGGCATTGCCGGCGAACTTTTGGGTGAAATCCTGACGCATGAGTTCGCCTATTTCAACGGCGTTTTTCATCAGCGCTTCTTCTTCGATGATGCGCAGATTTTCCACTGCGGCGCGGCACGCCAGCGGATTGCCGCCGAACGTCGAGCCGTGATTACCGGGCTTAAACAGCGAGGCCGCGGGCCCGGCGGTCAGACAGGCGCCGATGGGCACGCCGTTGGCGAGACCCTTGGCGAGCGTCATTACATCCGGCTTAATCCCCGATTGCTGGAACGCGAACCATTTGCCGGTGCGACCGATGCCGCTTTGCACTTCGTCGAGCATCAGCAGCCAGCCGTGTGCATCGCAAATGTTGCGCAGGCCTTGCAGGTAGTTGTCACTGCAAATATTGATGCCGCCTTCGCCCTGAATCAGCTCGACCAGTATCGCTACGACATTGCGATTGCTTTCCGCGACCCGTTTCACGGCTTCGAGATCATCGAACGGCACGCGCACAAAGCCGGACACCAGCGGCTCGAAACCGGCCTGCACTTTGCGGCTGCCGGTGGCGGATAAGGTGGCCATGGTGCGGCCATGAAACGCTTTTTCCAGCACAATGATCGCCGGCGAATCGATGTTTTTTTTGTGCCCGTAGTAGCGCGCGAGTTTGATCGCCGCTTCGTTGGCTTCGCAGCCCGAGTTGCAGAAGAACACGTTGTCCATGCCGGAGATCGCGCACAGGCGGTCGGCCAGTTCTTCCTGCAATGGAATGCCGTAGAGGTTGGAGGTGTGGATGAGGCTGCCGATTTGCTCGCGCAGGCGCTCGGTGAACGCCGGATGTGCGTGGCCCAACCCGCACACCGCAATACCGGCCAGCGCATCCAGGTAGCGCTTGCCCTGCGTGTCCCATAACCACGAGCCTTCGCCGCGCGCGAAGGCGACGGGAAGCCGGCCATAGGTGTTCATCACGTGTGACATAAAGGCACCTCACAAAGTAATTGCTAACGACCTCTCCAAAAGCATACGGCGGCTGGTGTTGCCGCCGTATCGTAACTACAGTGGCTGGTGTTGCCGCCGAGATACGAAGCTATTTTACCGCTAAGGTCTTGCAGCGCAAGTGAAATCTTGATGGCAGCACGCGGTGCAAATGCGCGCCGTCGGCGTGTCGACGATGCCGCGCTGCTACACTGAAATCGCGATTCACGGCATCACGGCCAAGGGTGAGAAATTTCGTCCCAGCGACGGGTCCGAGTGCTTGTGCGGCAGTCAGATAGTGGCGCGCGACCTGGAACACCTCGACGCCGCAGCTTTCAAGTTTCTGATGGGTTTGCGCGGACAACGAACTGGCACTGCGCGAACTGGCACTGCGGCGCGGACGCCTTTAACAGCGGCCCCAGCCCGACGGCACTTGGCGCGAGCGCGCGAAGTGCCTAAGAGCACCTAAGCCATTGCCTTGACGGCGGCGGACAGGCGGCTCTTATGACGAGCCGCTTTGTTTTTGTGAATGATGTTCTTGTCGGCGATGATATCAATGGTGCTGGTGGCACGTTGATAGACGGCTTTAGCGGCGGTTTTGTCGCCGGCTTCAATCGCCTTGATCACGTCCTTGATTGCCGTGCGCATGCGCGACCGCAGACTCGCGTTGTGCTGGCGGCGTTTTTCACTTTGGCGGGCAGCTTTGCGGGCTGATGCAATATTGGCCATCTGTTACACTCCCAGTCGGGACGAAAAAGAGCGCGATGATACGGATTTTCCAGGGTTTTTGCAAGAACTCCCTTGCCTGCCAAGCTAGCCCGATGCCCGCGTAACCACGGGTTTAGTCCATAAACCGCAAATACCCCTAATCCAGCCGA
>JAYUAH010000794.1:0-6788 GCA_043741415.1 Betaproteobacteria bacterium | reverse complement strand
GCGGCAAGCGCCACTCGGATTTGTCGGAGGCCACAATCAGATCGCACGCCAGACTGATAATCGCGCCCACGCCGATGGCATAACCGTTCACCGACGCGATCACCGGTTTCGGAAAATCACCCAGCAAGTTCGCCGGAAACAACCGCGGCCGCCGCAGCTTTTTTACAAACGCTTTGGCCGTGCGGGTGGTGTGCGCGTTTTCCTTTTTCAGATTTGCGCCTGCCGAAAACGCGCCGCCAGCTTCATCGCCCGTCAAAATTACCACGCGCACGTCATCATCGTCGGTGGCCTTGTTGAGTTCTTCCACCAACCCGACGTTGTAATCCTCGTCCCACGCGTTGCGCGTGGCGGGACGGCTCAACGTCAGGGTGAGTATGTGGCCTTTTTTTTCTGCCAGTAGCGGCATCAGTGTCTCCTGAGCATAATATATTGTAAGTATTTGATTTTAAATAATTTTTTATATCTCCACGTCATAACGACAAACCCCGCACCAACGCCGCACTTTCCTCCACACGCTCCAGTGCCAACACCGTATCGCGTATCTGATCAGCCTGTGACGCAGACAAAATACCATCAATGTTTTGCATAAACTTCGCGACTATCGCCTCGGCGCTCGCCGGCTCATCCGGCAGTATGTCATCGCGGCAACGCAGTTCGCGGCCATCTTTCATGGTGACAATAATTTCGCCGGAGCGTGATTTCGGAAAGCCCGCATTCGGATCGTTTTCATACGTCACCTTTTGCGCGAGCTTGAGCAACTCAGTATCGGTATACGCCGGCGCTTCGATTTCCTGCAAACCGAATTTCCCGCGCGTGAGCGCACACGCCACCGAGTACGGCAAGCTGAACTGCGCCGAGTAACTGCTCGCCGGTTTGAGTTTGCTGGCCAGCGGCTCGCACACCAGCGGCACTGCCGCATCGCAAATCAGCGCGCGCACCGATGCGACATTATCTGCGCTGAATGTTTGCGCCTTGGCGAGCGTGATGGCGCAGTTCATGAACGCATGCAATTGATGGCACGCCGGAAACAACTTGATCGAGGTGCGCGTGAATTCCCAGGTCTCACCCAAGCCCTCGACCACCAACCTCGGCTGCGCGCCCGCCGCATGCTCACCGAGAAAACAGGTATACAAACCAAAGCGCCCTTCATACGCCTGCGCCGGCCCCACATAGCCCGCGCGTGCAAACGCCGCCGCGGTAATGCCCGAAGCACCTGCCCAGCCCGGATGCAGGCGCTTGGTCCACGAGCCTTCCTGCAGCGGTTGCAAGGTGCCCGAGGTCATACTCAGTGCGACGCCTTGCGCCAGCGTGTGCTGCGCGGCATCGAGATGCATCAACCGCCCCGCCGCCACCGTGCTGCCGAACACGCCGGCAATACCCGTCGCGTGAAAGCCGGCATTGACGAAGCCGCCTTTAGCCGCTGCGGCAATGCGCGCGGAAATCTCCAGCCCCAGCAAGCACGCCATCAGCATATCTTTGCCATTGGCTTTGGCGTGCGCGCCCATGCCCAGCACCGTCGGCACGCAACTCGCCGACAAATGCACCGAGCCCGGCAGGTAGGTATCATCGTAATCGAGGCCATGCACCAGGATGCCGTTCATCACCACCGCATCGCGCAACGCGAGTGTTGCGTTCATGCCGATCACCGCGCTGTCGCCGCTGCCCAGGCTGCTTAAGGCCGACAACGCCACCGGCGCAAACGGATAGCGCGACGCGGCAAACGCGGTGCCGATGGCATCCAGCATCACCAGCTTGGCGCGCTCGCGCACGCGCTGCGGAATGTCCTCGTACGCACGCGATGCTACAAATTGGGCGACGTGCTGGGACAGGGTTTGAGCCGTGTTCATGTTGGGTTGCTTTCGATGGCTGGGCTAAGGTTAGTTAATCGGCGCGCATGTCGACGGCCTGTATCACTTTACGGTTCTGCTCCAACGCGCGTTGTATCATGCGCCCGAATGCCTGCGGCATATTGCCCACGGTGCCGGTAGCGGAAGCCGCGAATTTTTCTTTCATTTCCGGCAACCGCAGCAGCGCGCTGATTTGTGTCTGCAAAAAATCCACGATGGGCGCGGCGCGATTGTCGAGGACGAACGATAGGCCGAGCCGCTCACTTAACTTGTTAACGGTGAGCCGCGCGATGATATCGGTGCCGCCACCCGCCGCTACCGGCACCACCACGCGTACCGGGCGTTCCGGATAAGCACCCACACGCTTATCCACGGATTGCGCAGGCACGCTGTCGGCGGCGCATCATGCAAATACCATATAATAAAAAATATTGTTTAAAATCAAATACTTACGTAACATCGCCTTACGCACTTGCACGCACAATCAGCGCGTCGAGCAAGCGCGCGCCTGCACCACGTTCGTACACCATCAGCGGATTAATATCGAGTTCGGCGATGTCACTTTTGAAATCGTGCGCGAACCACGACAGGCGCACGATGGCATCAATCACCGCATCACGATCACGCGGCGCCATGCCGCGCACACCGTCCAGCATTTTTTTGCCGCGCAACTCATCGAGCATTTCATGCGCTTGCTTCGCTGTCACCGGCGCCACGCGATAAGCGATGTCCTTCAACACTTCAACAAAAATGCCGCCCAGCCCTACCGCGACGATGGGGCCGAACACCGGATCCATAATCACCCCCAGCATCATCTCCACGCCGGGGCTCGCCATTTCCTGCACCAGCACACCGTTGATGTGCGCCTCTGGTGCGTACTGCTTCGAGGACTTCACGATGGCCTCGTAGGCCTCGGCGATAGCGGCCTTGCCTTCGACACCCAGACGCACACCGCCCGCTTCGGTCTTGTGCGCGATGTCCGGCGAATCAATTTTGAGTACCACTTTGCCGCCGATTTTCGTTGCAAGACCGGCCGCTTGCTCAGCGCTGGTCGCCAGTGCTTCCTGCGTCGCCGGCAAGCCGTAGCAAGCGAGCACTTGTTTGGCTTCGCGCTCGGTGATTTTTTCACCGCAGCCTTTCATTAATTTTTCAGCCAGCGCCTGATCTATGCCGGCCGGACGCAGCGGCGTCAACGTGCCGGATTTTCGCGCCTGCACGTATTGACCAAAATCATAAGCCGCGCGTATCGCGCGCGTGCACGGCGTGGCATCGCGATACACCACCACGCCCTCGCGTATCAAATCACGCGCCCGGTAATCCTTGTCATCAGAACAGCCGCCGACCCACAACATAGCTGTTTGCTTACCGCACTGATTCATGATGTCGACCGTTTGCTGCAAATTACTTTTGGTCGGCGACGGCACAATCGGAATCATCACATCGACGCCAGGATCGGCCGCAATGGTCATCAACGCCTTGCGATAAAATTCCTGATCGCCGGTGGCAGCCGAGGTGAGATCGGTCGGATTGCCGACTTTGCCGTAGCCGGGCATCAGTTTCGCCAGCGCTTCCTGCGTCGTGGGCGTGAACGCATTCCACTGCAAATCGAATATCGCGCCCGCGTCGGCCAGGTTCACGATGTTGCCGCCGGTGGGCGCCACTGCTGCCAACCCGCGCCCCTTGGGCCAGCGGCGTTTACGCAGAAACACCGCCGTCTCATACAGCTCGTTGCACTCCTGCACTTGAATCAATCCGTATTGACGGCACACCGCTTTGATAATGTCGTTGTCGCCGGCAATCGCACCGGTGTGCGATGCCGCGGCGCGACTACCGGCTTCGGTAGCACCGATTTTCAGTATCACCAGCGGCTTTTCCAGCTCGGCGGCTTCTTCGGCGAGGCGCTTGAACTTGTCGCCGCTCTTGATGCCTTCAATCGCCAGTAGCACCACGTTGGTCGTGTCCGAATGCAGCATGAAGCGCGCGAAATCCAGCGTGTCGATATCGGCCTCGTTGCCGCAACTCGCCTCATAACTGATGCCGAGGCCGTGTTCCATCGCACGCCACATCACGTTGATCTGGCCGAGCCCGCCGCTGTGGCTCACCACGCCGATATCGCCCGGCGCCACGAAGGGCCCCTTGACCGCGGCAGTCGACGTCATCGCAAAACGATCAACGAAATTCACGATGCCATTGCAGTTGGGGCCCATGAAACGGATGCCGCTGGCCTTGCCGAATTCGATCAGCCGCTGTTGACGCGCACGTCCCTCGTCGGTGCCGGTCTCGGCAAAGCCGCCGGTGAACACCGTGGCGAATTTCACACCGATGTTCGCGCAATCTGAGAGCACATCGAATACGCGTTCCGCGGCCACCACGATGCCGACGTGATCCGGCGTCTCGGGCAAATCCTTGATGCCCGGATAACATTGCAGGCCGCGTATGTCTTTGAGCCGCGGATTGACCGGATAGATGCGTCCGGGAAAACCGAATCCCGTCATCTGCTGGTAAACGCGTCCGCCGAAGGAGGTCAGATGGTCGGTGGCGCCTACGAGCGCTACCGAGCGCGGTGCCATCAACGGCGTCATGTCGAGTGTGTTGTTGCTGATTCGATTGCTATCCATCATCACTTTCTTAAATAACATGCAACGTTAGCCGCGCAAATGATCGGCAAACCCACTCGCCGTTCCCACCAGTGTTTTAACGCCCGCTGCATTCTCGCACCAGCAGTCGACGGTGACATGCGGCCTGCCATCAACCGCTTCCACGCTCTTGACGATCGCACGTGCGGTCAACGTTTCTCCTTCGTACACCGGCGTGATAAAACTCGCAGAAATTTTTCCGCCCTGCACAAAGCCCATGCCCAGCCACTTCACCATCATTTGCGACACATAGGCGGTGGACATCAGCGCCTGCACCAGCGTGCGCGAAAAACCTTTTTGCTTTGCCCATGCGAGATCGGTGTGTATCGACTGGGGACGCACACCGGAATAACAATCGATCTGCCGCTGCGTGATGGTTTTCTTCAGCGGCGGCAATGCCGAGCCGGGCGCGAAGCGTTCAGCGATTTTTGGCATGTTCATGCACTCCCGATTGCGGAAATATCATTTGTGCAAATTGCCCGCGCACCAGCACTTTGCCGGTGGCCTCTTCGCGGGTTTCGAACTGCGTCACCATGTAATGCCGCCCGCGCTTTTCGTATTTGTCGATCACCTTGCCGTGCGTGCGAACGCGCATGCCGACGCGGATCGGTTGGATAAACTCGTATTGCATCTTGGCATGCAGGCCCGCGGGAATAATGTATTTGTTGTGGCGCATGAAGAGCGCCTGATTACCGAGCAACACGGGATGGGTAATCGTGCCTTGGTACGGCGAAGCCTCGAAGTACCACGGATCGTGATCGTCCACCGCGAACGCAAACGTCTCCACATCTTCCGGCTTGATCGTAAAGTCGTCGGAGTTAAATTCCTCGCCGACCTGCACGACCTCATATGAAATAGTTTCAAACTCAGTCATGTGGCTACACTCCCGGTTATTTCGCCAACAGCGCTGGCAATTTCGACACATCCGGCGCCTTTTCAATATTCATAATAAAATCAAATACTTGCGATTGCTTGTCCGACGACAGCCGCGCCGCCGTCATGGTCTTAAACTTGCCAATAACTTCCGCGTCGCTCATCGGATTTTTCGCGTGCCCCTTCGGATAAATCACTTCCGATTCATGCACCACGCCGCTTTTCAAGCGCACGCTGACTTTGCCCGGTGCGGCTTCGGGATACAGCGCGCTATGCCGCGCATCTTCGGTGACTTTTACTTTGGCCATCAACGCGTGCATCAGCGGATCCTGCAAACGTGCCAGCGAAAACGATTGCTCGGTGAATGCGCCATCGCGCAGCGCGGTAGCAATCACAAACGGTATGCTGTGATCAGCGGTTTCGTGCGTGGTGGGCGCCCAACGGTTAGCGTCAGTGCCCATCATCGAAACCGCCGCGCGATAGGCGCCCACCTGGATTTCCTCGATGTCATCAAGCACCACACGATCACGCAACGCCAACGCCGCATACACCGCGGATTGGCCGTGATAACACACCGGCAAACCCTTGATATGCGTTTCGAGTATCCAGTGACGGCCTTCGGGAATCGGCCAATCGTGACGGCCGATGATGTCCCACAATCCGCCCTCGCCCTCGAACACCGCACTCGGCCCGCTAAAACCATCCTGCGCCAACATCGCTGCAAACACCGCATTGCGTGACGCGTTGGCGCCGGCGCAGCCTTTCCAATTCGACAAATGCCCGCGGCGGCTTTGCGCCAACGCCATATTGGGCGCCAGCGCCAGTGCAATGGCGTGGCCGAGCTGCGCACGATCCAATTTCAACAACCGCCCCGCCCCCAGCACGCAGCCGAGGATACCGTAGACCGGCTGATCCCAGCCCTTGCTGTTGATATCGATGGCGGCGGCAAAACTACAGTAAACATCGTATGCCAATGTAATTGCACCGAGTAGCGCGCGGCCGTCACAGTGCGCGCTTTCCGCCACCGCGATCAGTCCCGACATCATGTCGCTGGGGTGCCCACGGCTCTTGCCGAGATAGGTGTCGCTGATATCGAGCAGCCGCGTCATCACGCCATTGGTGAACGCCGCCGCTTCCGCTGTGGTTTGGAGGTTGCTGCCCCAAATGGTTGCCGGCTGTTGGGCACTGACGCGCGCCGCGCCCTTGCGTGCCAGCGCACTGGTTGGGTGATCGTAGGCGCCCAGCGCAATCGCAAACGCGTCGATCAAACGCAGCTTGCACGCGTGTACCACCGTTGCCGGCAATGCGTCATACGCGTTGCGTCCGGCAACATTGAGCAGCGACGCCGTAGTGGCATCGAACGAAGTTACCGCTTGATCCATGATCAACTCCCAATCAAAACTTACTCGGGCGTGATACCCGCAACCTGTAT
>JAYUAH010000793.1:0-2883 GCA_043741415.1 Betaproteobacteria bacterium | reverse complement strand
GGACGAAAACCCGTTTTGGTGTAGGTGGCCTCGCCGATCACCATCGGTATGCCGATCTCACGGCGTATCAGCGCGAGCTCGTCCGGGTATTCGGCCTGGCAGGATTCTTCCATCCAATACGGATCAAATTGCGCCAACTGCTTATCAAGCCGGATCGCGTGCATAGGCGCGAGACGCCGGTGCTGCTCGATCAAAATATCCACATCGGGGCCGACCGCGTCGCGCACGGCTTTCACCACGCGCACCGCGCGGCGCTCGTGCTCCTTCGGGATGTAAGTGCGCCACGGCGCCGGCAGCGGATCGAATTTCATGGCGGTGAAACCCATTTTCACCACCTTCTCAGCCGCGCGCGCGTAGTCGTCCGGCTCTTTCATGCCGTAGCTCCAGCCGTTGGCATACACGCGAATTTTCTCGCGCACTTTGCCACCCAACAAGTTATATACCGGCTGCTGGCACGCCTTGCCGACAATGTCCCACATCGCTTGTTCGATGCCGCTGATGGCGCAGAACAGCTCCACCGAACCACGGCGTGCGGCGTAATCGTCAAATGCGAATTGAGTAAAGTGTTTGATGTCGAACGGACTGCGCCCAATCATGTACGGCCCCAGCGCTTGCAGTTGCGCCGTCACCGCGGTGTCGCGATCATATTGCGAATACGCTTCGCCCCAGCCGTGGATACCGGCATCGGTTTCAACCTTTACAAAAATCAGATTTTTGCGCCAGCCGGGATGCACCGTGTAACTTTTGACAGCGGTAATTTTCATGGAGTACACCTTGAAGAGGACAGTGCTAAGTAGCCGAATCTATGTGCCGTGCTGTGCAGTGTCAAGCAGGGATATTCTTGGTTATCTTGGTTATGCTCTGCGCCCATCGCTGGTAGCGAATGTTTCTTCCATTATCTGAACAAGAGGCGTGTGTCATGACCCGTACCACCATCAACGGCGTTCTGCCGCAAGTGCCCACGCTGGGTGAAGTGATCAATCAATTATGACCACAGGGCTGGGCAAAACTGGTGCAACCGATAGCGGCCTCCGCCATCACCACCGACACTACAGGCCTGGTTGCCGGCGAATTACATTTGAACACCATGACCGGCGCCGTGCCTGCCTATCGCGCGCACCCCAGCAAGGACGGCAAGTTCCCCGTGGTGCTGGTGATACAAGAAATCTTCGGCGTGCACGAACACATCAAGGATGTGTGCCGCCGCCTGGCCAAGCAAGGCTATTTCGCCATCGCGGTCGATCACTATCACCGCCATGGCGACGTGACCCAGATGACCGACAACCAGGAAATTTTTGCCAAAGTTGTCAATCACGTACCGGATAGCCAAGTGATGTCGGATCTGGACACCGCTGTGGTATTCGCCGGCGCCAGTGGCAAAGCAGACACCTCCAAACTCGCCGTCACCGGCTTCTGCTGGGGCGGGCGCATTACCTGGACCTATTGCCTGCACAACCCCAAGGTCAATGCAGGCGTTGCGTGGTATGGCCGTTTGGTTGCGCCGAGCAAAGCGCCGCTGCAACCCGCCTATCCCGTGGAGTTCGCCGCGATACTCAAAGTACCCGTGCTCAGTTTATATGGCGCCGAAGACGCCGGCATACCGGTAGCCCATGTCGAACAAATGCGCGAAGCGTTGAAAGCCGCGGGCAACACCGTCAGCAACATCGTACTTTACGACGGCGCGCCGCACGCGTTCTACGCCGACTACCGGCCGAGTTATCGCAAGGAAGCAGCGGACGACGGCTTCAGGCGTATGCTGGCCTGGTTCAAGCAGTACGGCGTAGCCTGATACCCAGAAACGCCTCAACGTAACGCGCGTTTGTGATGGGTTTCACCCATCCTACGGCAATTGTCGCGGGATGGGTACGACAAAACTGCCGTAGGATGGGTGGAGCACAGCGCAACCCATCACAACCCAAGGTCACGTGCTTTTAGTTTCAGCAACTCCCCGATCTTCTCCGACGCCTTCAAGCCCGTCCCCGTCAGCACCAACACGCTTGATTCGCCAGCCTTGATCGCACCGCTATCAAGCAACTGCGTCAGCCCCGCCCCCGCCGCAGCCGAAGTCGGCTCCACGTAAAGCCCCTTGCGCGCCAGCGCGCCGAGTGCGGCGATAATTTCGTCCTCGCTCACCGCTACAATACTGCCGCCCGATTCGCGCACCGCACGCAACGCTTCAATCACGCGCGTGGGTTTGGATGAGGCTATGCCTTCGGCGATAGTCGGGGTGACGGTAGTGGGTACAAGATAATCTACGCCCGCCTCATATGCGTTGTAATACGGCGCGCAGTTCGCCGCCTGCACACCGAAGATGCGCGGCATTTTGGCGATCTCGCCGTTACGCAGCAGTTCACCAAAGCCACGCTCGCAACCCGCGACGTTGCTGCCGTAACCCAGCGGCACAATCACGTTATCCGGCGCCTTGAAGCCGAGTTGCTCCCACAACTCGTAAGCCAAGGTCTTGGTGCCCTCCGCAAAAAACGGCTGCCAGTTGTGGCTGGCGTAAAAAATTTCGCTGCTCATGCGCATCGCGGCATCGGCCACATCCTGTCGCGTGCCGCGTATGGTCATCACGTCCGCGCCGCACGCCGCGATTTGCGCGATCTTCGGATACGACGCCGTTTCCGGCACGAGTATGCGGCAACGCATACCCGCCGCCGCCGCATAGGCCGACAGCGACGCCCCCGCGTTGCCCGATGAATCTTCAAGCACCATGTCGATGCCGCGGCTCTTGAGATAACTCACCATCACCGTCATGCCGCGATCCTTGAACGAACCGGTCGGCATCATGAATTCGAGCTTGAACATCATCGGCACGCGATGTTGGCCACTGAGCCATTCACCACAAAGCAGTGGTGTCCAGCCCTCACCCATGGTAACGGC
>JAYUAH010000792.1:0-2889 GCA_043741415.1 Betaproteobacteria bacterium | reverse complement strand
GGCAGCCTTATCTTTACCGGTACACCGGAAGCGGTGCGTGCGCACGCCGAAGTGCGCCGCGCTTATCTCGGAGACGCTGCTTAAGTACCATGGGCGCGCTGCTTGAAATCGACGGACTGGAAGCCGCCTACGGCGCGAGCCAGGTGTTGTTCGGACTCAAGCTGAGCATAGCGGAAGGCGAAGTCGCCACGCTGCTCGGCCGCAACGGCATGGGCAAGACCACCACTCTGCGCAGCATCTGTGGGCTGCAGCCAATCAAAGGCGGCAGCATTCGTTTTGCCGGCGAGGCAATTCATGACTGGCGTTCCGACCGCATCGGCCGCGCCGGCATCGCGCTCGTGCCGGAAGGCCGGCAGTGTTTTCCGAATCTGACCGTCGACGAACATCTGGTGGCCTTTTTCGCCAATCGGCGCGGCGCCAAGCAGGCATGGACACCGGCGCGCGTTTACGCACTTTTCCCGGCGTTGAAAGCGCGCACGAAGCACCTCGGCAATCAACTCTCCGGCGGCGAACAGCAGATGCTGGCCATCGGCCGCGCGCTGGTTACCAATCCGCGCCTGCTCATTCTCGATGAAGCCACTGAAGGTCTCGCCCCGCTGATTCGCGAAGAAATCTGGGCGTGTCTCGCGCAACTGCGCAGCGCCGGACAGACTATTCTGGTCGTTGATAAATACGTGGAAAAACTGATTACGCTAGCCGACCACCACACGCTGATCGAGCGCGGGCAGTTGGTGTGGCAAGGTTCATCGGCGGCACTGGCTGCCGATCATGGGCTGTGGCATCGTTATCTGGGCGTGTGATACGCGGGGTGTTGGAATCACGTTGAAGCGCGCAGAGTGTCGCTGAATTACGCAAAGACTAGCAGTCGAGATAAATAAAAAATTGTTTAAAATCAAATACTTACACAATATATTGCAACGCATGCGCGTCACCTCGCCGGCGCTGCTGTTGCTCGTCGCTGGCGGATTAGCATCGGCACAAACGTATCCCACCAAGTCGTTACGCATGCTCACCGCTGAACCCGGCGGTGGCAGCGATGTCGCCGCACGCATCGTCGCGCAGGGCCTGAGCGCCGCACTGGGTCAGCAAGTCGTCGTCGACAATCGCGTCGGCGGCATCAACATCGCCAATCTCACCGCGAATGCCGCGCCTGACGGTTACACATTGCTCACGTACAGCAATAGTCTATGGCTAATCCCGTTGATGCGCGCACAAACGCCGTACGATGTGACACGCGATTTCGCACCGGTGACGCTGATTGGCGGCTCGGTGATGGTGCTGGTTACGCACCCGTCGGTAGCGGCTACGTCGGTCAAGGAACTCATCGCGTTGGCGAAAGCTAAGCCGGGAGAATTCAATTTTGCCACCGGCCCCTCCGGTGCGGTCCCGCATCTGGCCGGCGAACTATTCAAATTCATGGCCGATGTACGCATCACGCAGGTGGCGTATCGCGGCGTGGGCGCCGCGGTAACCGATGTCATCGGCGGACGCGTGCAAATCATGTTTCCCAACGCCAGCGCCGCGCTGCCGCACACCAAAGCGGGCCGGCTGCGTGCGCTCGCCGTGACCAGTGCGCAACCCTCCGCGTTGGTGCCCCGCCTGCCCACGCTCGCCGAATCGGGTTTGCCCGGCTATGTGTGCTCGTCCTACTACGCGGCCTTCGCGCCCGCCAAAACGCCGGCGCCCATCGTGCAGCGGCTCAATCATGAAATCACCAGTTATCTCAAGCGCGCGGACGTGCGCGAGAAATTCCTCAACGCCAGCGCTGAAATCGCCGCGACCTCGCCGGACGGTTTACGCACCGTGATGGCAGAGGAAATCGCGCGCTTTGGCAAGGTCATCAAAGCGGCGAATATCCGGCTTGACTAAAATGCATTTCAATTCATTGGGACGATTCCATGACACATAAAAAATCAGCAGCCAAACGCAAATCAAAACGCATCGACGCGCACAGCCACGTGGTGCCGAAGGAAATGCTGGACGCGCTCAAAGCACGGCCGGAACGATTCGGCATGCGTTACCTCGACGACGGCCAACACCGTCGCCTCGCCAAAGACGGCGGCGGCGGGCAACCGGTGTTCGACGAGTTTTACGACCCGGCCGCGAAGGTGAAAGGCATGGATCGCAAAGGGCTCGACGTGTCAATGATTTCGCCCGCGCCGATTGCCTATTTTTACTGGCTGGCCGCCGACGCCGGGCTTGAAGCCGCGCAGATCGTCAATGACGGCATCGCGAATATGGCAAGCGCATTTCCCGAGCGCTTGATGGGCATGGGCACGCTGCCGATGCAAAACCCGGATGCCGCCGTGGCCGAACTGGAACGCATCGTCAAACAACACGGCTTTCGCGCGGTGGAACTGGGCACCTCGGTCGGCGACGAACAACTCGCGGATCAACGTTTTCGCCCGGTGCTCAGGCGCGCGCAGGAACTCAATGTGTTCATATTCGCACACCCGTATTCGAACTCGGCGATCTGCAATCTCGACGATTATTATTTGAGTAATCTCATCGGCAATCCGCTGCAATCAACGCTGATGGTTTCACACCTGATGTTCAGTGGTGTGCTCGATGAATTAAAAAAACTCAAAATTTGTCTTGCCCACGGCGGCGGTTACGTGCCGTATCAAATCGGACGCTTTAATCACGGCCACACCGTTCGGAGAGAGACGCGTGCGAACACCAAGACCAAACCCAATGCACTGCTGCGGCGTTTTTATTACGATGCACTGACGCACGATCCGCGCGCGCTGCGTTACCTGATCGATCTGGTCGGCGCGGATCGTGTAGTGATCGGCACCGATGCGCCGTTCGACATGGGCGAAGAGCATCCGCTGGAAATGATCGGCAAGGTGAAAGGGCTTAGTGCGAAAGACCGAGAGCAGATTTTTT
>JAYUAH010000791.1:0-6817 GCA_043741415.1 Betaproteobacteria bacterium | reverse complement strand
CCGCGCCCACCATCGAGCCCAGATGAATCGGTACGCGCTGCGCCAGCGCAATCACTTCACCCGTCACATCAAATATTGCGGTCGAGCAATCGGCGCGCTCTTTGATGTTGGGCGAGAACGCGGTGCGCATCAGCGTCGCGCCCATTTCCTCGGCGGTGGCAAGCAGAAAGCGCGCGATGACTTCGGATTTGATCGGGTCGATTTTGCGTTTCATTACTCAGTCTCTTTAGTCTCTGCAATCACCGATAACAAAAATTCAATTCTCGCCGCAAAGACGCAAAGGCGCGAAGAAAATCCGCAAAGGAAAATCTTGTTTTTCTTTGCGTAATTTTTGCGCCTTCGCGTCTTTGCGGTAGGAATTTCTCTATGGTCATTTCAACGCAATATGCAAATACCCTAGCGCGTCGCTATGCACCTTAGCCTTCGGCGGCACCACCGTGGTCGCATCCATCTGCTCAATGATCGCCGGCCCGGTTGAGCGCCATCCCGCAGGCAATTGATCGCGCTCATACACCGGCGTTTGCACGAAGCCGCTCTCCGCAAACCACACGCGGCGTTTTTCTATAAGTATTTGTTTTTGAACAATATTTTTAATTTTTCGTGCAGCGGGAAGTAATTGGCGTGTGGCAGTCACTACGAGCCGCAGGTTGACGATTTCCACCGGCTGCGCCGGCATGTCGTAACCATAGAAAGTTTTGTGGCGGCGATGAAACGCGCTACTCAAACGCTTGAGACTCGCCGCGTTAAGACTATCTTGCGCGAGCGGCATGATGAGTTCAAAGTTCTGACCGAAGTAACGCAAGTCAACGAACCATTCGAACTTCGCCTTGCGTTCACCTTCACCACGCAACCACTCAGCTCCGCGTTTTTTTAAATCCGCAAAACCGGTGTTAAACGCTTTCACGTTCGTGCTCTCGGCCCGCAGCAAACGCGTCAAACTGAAATCACCGCGCACATCCGCATGCAGCAGCCCAATCGCCGACAACAAGCCCGGCCGCGGCGGCACCAGCACTTTGCCCATGCCCATGTTGCGCGCGACATCCGCCGCGTGCAGCGGCCCCGCGCCGCCGAAAGCCATCAGCGTGAAATCGCGCGGGTCTTCGCCTTGCTCGACGGAGATTACGCGCACGGCCCCCATCATGTTCACGTTGATAATTTCGATCACACCGGCGGCCGCTTTAACCGAATCCACGCGCAGCGACTTCGCTAAATCATCAATTGCCGCATGCGCCTTTTCCGGATGCATGGCCATGCGCCCGCCGAGCAGCGACTTGGGGCTCAAGCGTCCGAGCACTACATTGGCATCCGTCACCGTGGCTCGCGTGCCGCCACGCCCGTACGCTGCCGGCCCCGGATACGCGCCCGCGCTTTGCGGCCCCACTTTCAGCAAGCCGCCCGCATCGATCCACGCAATCGACCCGCCGCCCGCACCGATGGTGTGGATGTCGAGCGTGCGCGTGCGCACCGGAAAGCCGCCCATCTGGCGTTCGCTTTTTTTCGCCGGCTCGCCGTCGCGAATCAGGCACACATCGGTGCTGGTGCCGCCCATGTCGAAGGTAATCAGGTTCGGCGCGTTGAGTTGGCGACTCAAGCCCACACTGCCGATCACACCACCCGCAGGCCCGGAGAAAAATGTGTTTATCGGCATTTTGCGCACGGCGCTGGGCGATACGGCGCCGCCGTTCGATTGCATCACGCGCGGCGTGTTCGGTATGCCCAACGCGGCCACGCCCTTTTCAAATTGCGATAGGGTGCGATCCATGATCGGCATCAGGCTCGCATTCACCGCTGCGGTCGAGAAACGTTCGAACTCGCGAAACTCACCTAGCACGTCGTTGGAGGTGCACAAATAAATCTCCGGCCACAGCGATTTCACCAACGCACACGCGCGTTCCTCGTGATCGGCATTGGCGTAGGCGTGCATGAAGCAAATCGCTACCGCTTCGACTTTTTTCGCTTTCAGAATTTCGACCGCGCGGCGCACATCGTCTTCATTCAGTGGCGTGACAACCGAACCGTCCTGCGCCACGCGCTCAATCACTTCCAGACGGCAATCGCGCGCGGCCGGGGGCATGGGCTTGGGAATATCGAGATTGAAATAATGCGGGCGGCGCTGACGTGCGAGTTCCAGCACATCGCGAAAACCACTGGTGGTGATCACTCCAGTGGCGGCCCATTTGCCTTCGAGCACCGCATTGGTCGCGAGCGTAGTGCCCAGCACCAGAAAGGCCACATCGCGGCGCGCGATGCCGTTTTGATCGAGCAACTCGGCAATACCTTCAAGGATGCCGCGCGCCGGGTCACCCGTTGTAGTCGGTACCTTGTGGTAACAGTAACAACCGCCATAGAGATCAGCCGCTACCAAATCGGTAAACGTACCGCCGGTGTCTATGCCTACGAATAGCTTACTCATGGGTTGTTCTGAATTTAAATTTTGGGACTGCGTTCAGCGCGGAGAATACCAATGAAACCATACCAGCACCGTCATACCGGCCTGCGCTGGATGACGGGTTTGGTTATTTTACTTCTGCGTGCTTTGCAACCGCTAAGTGATTATTGAGAATAGCACGTCAACGCAGGTAAGTTTTTGTGATAACTTTTGCATTCCATTCAGTCGGAGATTCGCATCATGGCCGAGTCCATTGCAAGCGCCGTCAAAGAACTGTTTGCCGCAAAATCCTTTCCGCTGCCCGACGGTTACAGCCGTGCGCTGTGCGCCAACATTGCCGAGTGGACGTACGACAGCCTGCCCGCGCCCGTGGTGCGCACCGTCAAGGCGCTGATCCTCGATACCTTGGGCGTGATCGGCGGCGCGGCCCATGCGCTGGGCATAGCTGAACTCAATGCGCGCCTGTCGAAATGGGAAAAGACCGGCTCCGCCACCGGCCTTGTCGGTCGCCACCGTTATTCGCCGCCCACCGCCGCCATGGCCAATGGCGCCGCAGCGCACGCACTGGATTTCGATGACCAGCACGACCCTGCGCGCGTGCATACCAGTTGCGTGGTGCTGCCCACGCTGCTGGCAACGGCCGAAGACATCGGCAATATCAGCGGCAAAGATTTCATACTCGCCTATGCCATCGGCGCAGAACTGCATGCGCGGCTGGGCCTCGCCTGCTACAACAGCTTGGGCAAGGGTTGGCATCCGACGATGATTTTCGGCACCCTCGCCGCCGCGGTTGCCGCAGGCAAATTGCTCAAGCTCGACGCCAACGGCCTCGCCAACGCGCTCGGCATGGCGTTTCATCAAGCCAGCGGGTCAGCACAAAGCATGCGCGATGGCGTGCTATCAAAGCGCCTGGGGCCGGGCTTCGCCGCGCGCAATGCGGTGACGGGCGCCTTCCTCGCCGCCGACGGACTCACCAGCACGCGCGGCACACTCGAAGGCAATGCGGGCCTGTTTGCACTCTACGAACGCAACGAAGTGAAGCCGGAAATTCTCACCCACGGGCTGGGCAGCGATTGGCGCGTGGCCGAATACAGTTTCAAGCCGTATCCGTGCTGCCGCTGCAATCACACACCCATCGGCATCGGCATTGAGCTGCACAAACAAGGCATCAAACCCGCAGACGTCGCCGCCATCGAAGTGGGCATGGGCAACGTAAACTGGCTCACTGTCGGCGCGCCTTACGATCCATCGCGCAACGACGTGGTGCATGCGCAGTTCAACACCGCCTACAGCTTTGCGCGCGCGTTTGCGGATGGCAAAGTCGATTTGCATACCTACCGTAAACCAGCGATCACTGATAACGGCATCGCCGCCATCGCAGCCCTGACACGAATCATAGACGACCCTGCCATCGATGCCACCGCCATCGAACCCGCGCGCGTCAAAATGACATTGAAAAGCGGCAAAGTGATAGAACTCAAACGCGACACCATCAAAGGCAGCCCGCAAGACCCGATGAACGATGCCGAAATGCGCGGCAAGGTGCGTGGGTGTCTGGAGTTTGGCTTGGGTGCGACAGCGGCAGAGGTGGATCGACTGGCGGATGTCGTCGCTGCGCTCGAACGATCGGGGGATGCGGCAACAGCGATACTTGAAGCGTTTCCGGTGCGGAAGTAACGCCGCATGGTTTGACACGCACTGCGCTCCATATTGCAAGTTATTGATTTTATTTAATTTTTGAAAAAGGTCGTCATGAATCATCACACCACCCACTGCGCGCCCGCAGGCGCAACTGACACGCCGGTGCTCCAATGAGCGCGGCACTTTATCAAAGCGTCGGCGATCAACTCACGCACTTCGACGTGGATGTCGACGCCGCCACGCTCACGCGCCGCGCGTCCATCACGCTGCCATCGAACGTGCAGTACGTGTGGCCCGGCCCCATGATGCCGTCGCAACGGTTTCTGTATGTTTCCACCAGCGACGCGGCGGCAGGCAATACGCCGATTCCGGGCACGGTGCATCGGCTGTGCGCGGTGCGCGTTGATGCGAATGGCGCACTCACGTTGCGCGGCGCGGCGCAACCGCTGCCCTCGCGGCCCATCCACCACAGCGTTAATCCTGCCGGCACGCATGTGCTGACCGCGTTCAACAATCCGAGCAACATCACCGTGCACCCCATCAACGCCGACGGCACAGTGGGTGCGGTAGTCGAACAAAAGGTGAAGGTCGATGTCGGCATTTATGCGCATCAGGTGGTGACCGCGCCGTCGAATCACATCGTGATTTTCCCTGCGCGCGGCAACGATGCGCGTGCCGGCAAGCCGGAGGACCCCGGCGCGATCAAGGTGTTCAATTTCAAGGATGGACAGCTCAGCCCGGCGGCGAACATCATCGGCGGCAAAAACGGTTTTGACTATCGGCCGCGCCATGTCGATTTTCATCCGACGCAGCCGTGGCTGTACGCCAACATCGAGAGCCAGAACGAAATGCACATGCACCGCTGCGACGGTGACACGGTCTCGCCCGCACCGCTGTTCGCGAAAACCACACTGGCAGCCCCGCGTGACCCGAAAATGCACCAGACCACCAGCGCGATACACGTGCATCCGAACGGGCACTTTGTGTACACCGCGAATCGCGCGGACAGCACGGTGGAATTCAACGGCAAAAAAGTCTTTGCCGGCGGTGAAAACAGCATCGCGGTATTCGCCATCAACCAAACCACCGGCGAACCGACATTGATCCAGAGCATCGATCCGCAAACGCACCATGTGCGCACCTTTAGCATCGATCCCAGCGGGCGGCTGCTGGTGTCCGCTAGTATTCGTGATATGTGGGTGAGCGATGGTAATGATGTTCGCTTGGCGCCAGCGGCGATGAGCGTGTTGCGCATCGGTGACGACGGGAAGTTGACATTTGTTCGCAAGTACGATGTCGATCTGAACGGGAAGTTTCAGTGGTGGGCGGGGTTTGTGGGGTTGAGTGCATAGGGCAAACACCGAACGGCGTTTTTACATCGATAGACAGGATGAACAGGATAGAACTTTCTCCTGTTCATCCATGTGAAATTTTTTTCCAGCGGTTAAGCCGCCACCGCCACGCTTTCCTGCTCGCAAGTATTAGCAACATCACTCACCGAAGCCCGCCGCATGTCGCGCACAAAACGCATATCGTCGAAATCGGTGCCGCGATGCATGGTGCAGCGGTTGTCCCACATCACCAGATCGTTGACGCGCCAGCGGTGGATGTGCACGAACTGGCGCTGGGTCACGTGCGCGAGCAATTGTTGAAACAGCGCTTCAGCGTCCGCCGCACTCATACCCTTAATCGCGCCGATGTGCGAGGCGACATACAATGATTTTCTGCCGGTCTGCGGAATGGTGCGCACTATAAGTTGCGGCACCGGCGGCAGGCGCTTGGCTTCTTCGGGGTCAAAATTTTCAAAGCCGGTGCGCCGGCGCGAGTACTCGATCGCGTGCATCGCAATCATGCCTTCCAGTCTGGCTTTCATCTCCGGCGACAGCGCATCGTAGGCCGCGCGCTGATCGGCGAATTCGGTGTGGCCACCGATGGGCACCACGCTCGTCGAATACAGCAGCGAGCACAGGCCCGGCTTGTATTTGAAGGAACTGTCGGTGTGCCACAGTTTGTTGCCTTCTTTGTACATGCGCTGGCGGCTCGCCTTGTCCCAGATTTTTCCTTCGCGATTCAGATTGGAAATGTCGGCAAAGGCCGCGCCCAGGCGCGGCGCCGCGTTTTCCATCGCCAGCACGCGATCCATTTCGATGGGGCCGAACTGCTTTGCGAAATCGACATGGTTTTGCGGCGAGAGTTTTTGCTCGGGAAATATCAGCACGCCGTATTTCCAGAACGCCTGCTGGATCGCGTTCATATCGTCCGCAGACACCGGTTGCGACAAATCCACGTCACCGACTTCGGCTACGAAATTCGGGGTAATCGCATTAAAGACCGGCTGCATACAAGGCTCCTTTCACAAATAGACTTTCAAAATATCAAACGAGTCCTTCGACAGGCTCAGGACGAACGTTGTTTTGTTATCCGTTCGTGGTGAGCTTGTCGAACCATGAACGCATGCCAAGCCACTGAACGTTGTTTACTTGATGCCCAGCAGTTTCGACGCCGTGCCGCCTAGCATGGCGATGCGCTGCGCGTTGTTGAACGCCGGCGCGTTGAGGATGTGATCCACACCTTTGTCCTGCCACGGAAACGGGTAGTCGGTGCCGAGCACGATCTGTCCCACGCCGACTTGCGCCGCCAGGTGACGCAGTGCTTCGTTGCCGAAAATCAGCGAATCAAAATAAATCTGTTTCAAATACTCGGTGGGCTTTTTCTTCAGCACAACATTTTTGTCGCAACGCTCGGGAAAGGTCAAGCAGCCGTGATCCGAGCGATCCGCATACGACG
>JAYUAH010000790.1:0-2893 GCA_043741415.1 Betaproteobacteria bacterium | reverse complement strand
CATTCGAAACGGGGGCTTGGTTGCCCTATTGTTCGGCGGTGTCCGTTGGGGGATTATCCTTGTGGGCACTTCGCAAACGGATGCCGCAGGTTGATTTCAAGCGTTAAGATACGCCTTGTTCCCTCAAGCGCATCATTCACTGGAGACCACAATGGCAAAACTACGTCACATCGCAATGCTCGTCGATGACATCGAAAAATCAGCGGCGTTTTACGAAAAAACTTTCGGCATGAAGCGCGTGCGCGAGCATTCGGGCGCCATTGCCATGAGCGACGGCACGGTGAGTCTGGTGTTCATTCATCCGTCGAACCAGAACATGAAGGGCGAAACCATTCGCGGCCTGCACCACATCGGCTTTCTGATCGACGACATGAAGGGTGTCACGGAAAAGGTAGAAGCCAACGGCGCGACATTTGTCGGCGGCATTCTCGGCACCGGCAGCGGCCTTGACACCGAGCGCAAATACATCGATCCGAACGGCGTGAATTTTGATATCACCATGCCGGAATATGCGCGCGATGTGTGGAAGATTTCGGTGGATGCGACCTAGGCAGCAAGCGTAGCCCGGAAGCAGCGCTGCGTTCCTTCCAGACTACGGTCATTCACCAAAAAGATGATCCGGTGAATCACTGTTACGCACTGATTTCCCTCTGTGATCTCTGTGATCTTTGTGGCAAATGCCGTTTTCAGGTTTATCCCTTCACCACCAACCGCCACAACGAAGTGACCTCTGCCGCGCGCGCCACGTGCAAAGGATCCGCGCGGTCGAAAATGCGCCGGTGCTTGGGTCGAATGTCTATTTTTTCGAGCACATTCAAGCCGGCTTTGTCGATTTGCGCCAGTAGCCCGTCGCGCGTGCGCAGGCCCAGGTGCTCGGCGATGTCCGACAGGATCAACCAGGCCTGGCCGCCCGGCGTGAGATGCGCGGCGAGGCCGTCGAGAAAGCCGCTCAGCATGCGTCCTTCCTCGTCGTAAATCGCGCGCTCCAGCGGCGTGGCGGGGCGTGCGGGGATCCACGGCGGGTTGCACACGATGAGCGATGCGCGGCCCACCGTTGCCACATCCGGAAAGAGATCGGCCGCCATCGCTTCGATGTGCGTGCCGAGCGACAGGCGTTGCACATTCTCGCGCGCACAGGCGAGTGCGCGCGGGTCGCGTTCGGTGGCGATCACGCGCGCCACACCGCGGCGCGCGAGCACCGCGGCGAGCACGCCGGTGCCGGTGCCGATGTCGAACGCCCGCGTCGGCAACGCGGAGGTCGGGAACGCGGCTTCGGCCACCAGTTGCACATATTCGCTGCGCACCGGTGCGAACACGCCGTAGTGCGGGAACACGCGCGAGCCGAGCGCGGGCACTTCGAGGCCTTTCTTGTGCCACTCGTGCGCACCGATTATGCCGAGCAGCTCGCGCAACGACGCCACATACGGCTCGGGTGCCGCGCCGTACGCTTCTTCGCACGCCTCGCGCACATCGGGCGCGCGCCGCAAGGGTATGCCGTGGCCGGCGTCAAACGGAATCAGCAGCATGCCGAGGGTGCGCGCGCGTTGCGACTTACTCAGGCGATAACGGTTAAACACTTCGGCTTTTGGTACGACGACGGGCTCTTTGGGCTTGCGCGGGGTGCGCTTCTCTTGATCCGCGCGCCGCGCCATTGCCTGCAGGAACAACTTCGCGTTTTGAAAATCGCCGCGCCACAACATCGCCGTACCTTCACACGCGAGGCGATACGCGGTGTCGGCTTTCATGCTGTCGTCGACCAGCACCACGCGTTTGGGCTGCGGCACGCCTGCTTCGGAGCGCCAGCCTACGTTGCTCAGGCCATCGATCTGCTGTAATGCAGAAAACGGATGCACGATGAGCGTGCCGTTTTCATCTTGTGCTTCCAGCGTTGTTGGCAAAGTAGACAAAAGGCCCCCTAAAGTACTGCGTATCCAGAGGCAACGCTTATACCCGTTTCCCCCGGCCCGGTCGAGGATGTCAGGGCTACGCCGTCAGCAAAGCCCGCAATTGCCGCACGTCCTTGAGTTTCTCGATGGCCCACACCGCATCGCACAGTTTGCGCGCGCGTGCTTTTCCAAGTATCGGCGCCATCAGGTGAAAACATTTTTCGTCGACCTGCGCCCGCGTCATCGGGTTTTGCGCGGTGCCGAGTACGGCTTTAACGTGAATGTTGAGTTCGCGGCCATCTTTCAATTTAAGCGCGAGACGGCATTGACGCGCCGGCATAGCGGCGGCCATTTCGTCGTCACCCAACAGCGTGACACGGCTCCTCACGGCGAGCACCTTGGGATTTTTCATGCGCTTTTCGTCGTGCGCGGATTCGAAGGTGACGATGCCGTCGAGCAGCATCACCGCACACATATGCTGCATGCATATGTCGGGCATGTGGCGGTTGTCGGTGGTGTTGGCACCTTGATGCGCGACCCGCACGGTGAGGTTTTCCACTTGGTCGGCGCTGACGTTGTTAGTGCGGATCAATTCGAGCAAACCATCGAGCGGCGCTTGAATCGGCGAGCCCACCGACCAGCGCTTGATGTTGGTGCGCATCACTTCGTAGCGTGAGCCGAGTTCTTCAATCAGGCGTTCGGGCATCGGCGGCTTGCCGATGCGCCGCTCTTCGTTGTACGCATAATAAAAACTGCGCTCGCCGGAGAGCGCGTCTTCCACGCCGGTGAAACCGTGCGATACCATCGCGGCGGCCGCGGTGCCGTTGCGTGCGGGCATGCCGCCGAAGTCGAAGGCTTTTTCGATGTGTTCCTCGTCGCGCATCCAGCACGACACGCCGGAGGCTTGTTGCACGGTGTACGACAACAAATGGCGGCACTGATCGTAATTGAGTTTTGCCAACGCACCTGCGGCCGCGGCGGCGCCGAACATCGGTCCGAAGGTGTGC
>JAYUAH010000789.1:0-15229 GCA_043741415.1 Betaproteobacteria bacterium | reverse complement strand
CTGGGTACGAAATAGGCGCGAAACAAAGGATTCCCGGCAGTCACTCGGACTTGATCTGATACAGCCTGTCCGATAGGGCGCGAGGGGCCGTTGTCGTCCACTACCCGTCGTTCAAGATTCCAAACTCGCCGTCACAAAGCCGACATTCGCATTTTCGCTCAACCGTAGCTGCAATGACGACGTAGGCAGCAGTGGGCGCCGATTCTGCAAGCGCGAAGTTCAATGCTTGGATTGAGTTGTGCCCGAATGTCGCGATTCGTGAAGCGCCCAGGTATCGTTCCCCCGCCATGAGGCTGTTGGAACAATTCTTACGCTTACTATTGTGTCTTGCATGCCTCCATGGTTTTCGGTGGATCCCATTGCTCACGTAAACTGTAATTGCACAGGTGGGTGCATCCGCCTCCGACTGCAACACCCACGTCGTTTCCTATGCAATATACGTAGCAATCATCGATCTTGTTGCAGCGATTGCGCAGCGTGTCGAGCATGCAGACGAGCTCTTTATTCTGTCTGTTCTTTTCGAGCATCGGGTAACTGCAACTTCCGTTTAGAGCGCGGGCCATTTGATCAATACGCATAAGTGCATCTTCAGGCTTTGCTTCCGCAGCCTTAGCAGTGGAAGATCGGGCAGCAAACTGCATCCCAAGGGCATCTAGGTCATCCAATGACATGATAGGCGCGTACATCAAGTCATTAATATTCCCAGACCGAGACAGCCCCAAGTATTGCTCGCCTATGGTTCTCTTCGTGATTTTGTATATTCGAAGAAAGATTTTATCGGGTGTCGCAGGAGCAGCAGGCGTGCCGTAGCGCATTCTCGCCGCGGAGATGACGGAAGTGCGCCTGCCTTTGTCATGCTGCGCAAACAAAAAACGCATTGTGCGCGACCTGTCATTTATGTCGCGTGAGGTGAGCGCGATTGTCGCAGAACGCTCACCGCTATCCAAAAGGCGCGATCCAACTTTCGAAGCATTTTCGATGATGTCCTCGACAGAGTATTGGGCTGCATCGGGAAATGGCGAAAGATCCGCTGTACCCATCGGTAAGGTCGCGCGAACATTGAGGCCCAAGTCCTTGCTCAACGTGCCCGCCAATTGCGAGGCATAGTCATATGGAAAATCGTCTAACGGGATCAGATAGACCGCAGCAGGCTCCACCAAGCGGCTATTGCCCGCCATATCTGCCTGGCTGACCGCGTTATTCGGGTTTTCATGGTGTTTGCCTGCGATGGCATCAGCTATCGCTTTGGGGATCGTTACTGGAAGTAACAATGTATCCAAAACAATCGATAGTGGAATATCGAGCTGAGTAGCATAGCCTTGAGTTGACGCGCGTGTTCCAAAAAATGGTCCCCCCCCACATTTGTCGTCAATAGCGGTGCAAAGCGTACCGTAATTTGATTTTAAACAATTACTCTACAACGCCCAAGCGCCCGTTGTGGCTGCCCATGTACCACAACTTGCCTTGCGTATCGACTGCCATTTTGCGGATGCCAACACCGCTGGACGGCAATTTCACCACGCGCATTTGTTCAGTTTTGGGATCGAAGCGTACCACGGTGTCGGTGTTGATTTCATTCACCCACACGATGCCGGCACCGTCGGTGTTGACCGCGTAAGGCCCCGCGTCGCCGTGCGGTAACGGATATTCTTTCACCACTTTCATCGCCGCCGGGTCGAGCTTGGCGAGTTTGCCGTTGCCGTAATAAGCGATCCACAACATACCGTCGGGTGCGGTGGCGACACGGCGCGGGCGCGAGCCGCGACCGGTATCGACTTCGCTACTTTGCCCGGTCTTCGGATCGAGCTTGCCCATTTTATTGTCGCCCATGCGGCACACCCACACGTTGCCCGCCTTGTCGAGCGACAGCCCGTACGGGCCACCCGGCATCGGATACTCTTTGATCGCGCCGGTTTTGGTGTCGAGGCTCGCAACCTTGTCGCCGCTTTGCAGCGTGAACCAGATCGTGCTTTGATCATCGGTGATCACCAGCGTATGTGGCCCGCCGCCGCCATTGGTACCACTGGGCGTTTTGTATTCGATGATTTTTCCACTGGCGGGATCGAGCTTGCCGATGGTGCCGTTGCCGTTGCCCGTGGTCCACACCATGCCTTGCTTGTCGACCAGCGCGCCGTGCGGCCGATGGCCGGCAGGCATGTCCCACTCTTTAAAGGTTTGCGACTTGGGATCGAAGCGCGCCATTTTGTTGCCGCTCATCACCGTGATGAAAATACTGCCGTCGGGTGCAATCGCCGGGTCGCGTGCGAAGCGCGGCGTGGGCACCGGCCACTCGCTGACTTTGCCGGTGGGATTGGCCATGGTGCCGGGCGTGACACCGTAGTTGGAGCCACCGGCGAAAGCCGCCGTAGCGGAAAAAGCGAGCACTGCAAAAAGCATGCGTTTCATAAAGCTTCCTCCGGTGTTATCGGTGTCAGGGCTAGTCTATTATAGCGAGTGGGCAGCGCGCCAGCGTCGACGATGGATTGGTGTGTGTGCCTAACGCGAGCGGACGTTAGAATTTGAACCAGGTCCAGCACCGGCCATCTCGCCTTTAGATTGCAACGCCCACTGATTGAGAAAAACGTTGCCGCATAACGTTACGCTGATTACTACGATTGCTTCCTGCCTCGGGCTCGCCTTGATCCTGGGCTTTGTCGCTGTGCGTGTGAAGCTGCCGGCGTTGGTCGGCTATCTGATAGCGGGGATTATTCTCGGCCCTGCGACCCCTGGATTTGTCGCCGACGTTGAACTGTCGCGACAGCTCGCGGAAATCGGTGTGATGCTGTTGATGTTCGGGATCGGGCTGCACTTTTCGCTGGACGATCTGCTGACTGTGCGCCGGCTGGTCGTGCCCGGGGCCTTCGCGCAAATTGCAGTGGCGACCGTGCTTGGCATAGCCGTTACTTCTCATTGGGGCTGGAGCCTCGGTGCCGGCATCGTATTTGGCTTGGCGCTTTCCGTGGCGAGCACAGTTGTCGTGCTCAGGGCGCTGGAAGACCACGGGCTGCAGCAATCCGTGAATGGCCACATCGCCATCGGCTGGCTGGTAGTGCAGGATCTCGCGATGGTGTTGGTGCTGGTTCTGCTGCCGCCGCTGTCGGGCTGGCTCGGTGGCAACGCCAACGGTGTTGCGGGGCAGGCAGCGGGCAAAAGCATTTGGGTCACACTGGCGATTACGTTCGGCCAGGTCGCTATCTTTGTGGCGCTTATGCTGGTTGTCGGGCGCAGGCTTTTCCCATGGTTTCTGTGGCAGGTGGCGCGCACCGGCTCGCGCGAGCTGTTTACCTTGTGCGTCATCGCGGTTGCGGTAGGCATCGCTTACGGTTCCGCCGAATTGTTTGGTGTGTCATTCGCGCTCGGTGCCTTTTTTGCGGGCATGGTGATGGGGGAATCCGAGTTAAGCCACCGTGCCGCCGAGCAATCACTGCCGTTGCGTGATGCGTTCTCTGTTTTGTTTTTCGTATCCGTCGGCATGTTGTTCGACCCGCAGATTCTGATTCGTCAACCGCTCGACGTTTTTATCGTGGTGGCGATTATTCTCTTCGGCAATCCGCTGGCCGCCTTTGTGATTGTTCTGGTGTCTCGTTATCCGCTCAATACCGCGCTCACCGTCGCGGCGAGCCTCGCGCAGGTCGGCGAATTCTCGTTCATTCTGGCGGGTCTGGGGCTGACGCTGGGTTTGCTGCCGCCGCAAGGCCAGCAACTCATACTGGCGGGATCGATTATTTCGATCGCGCTCAATCCGCTGGTGTTTCAGGCGATCGAGCCTGTGCAGACATGGATTCGGGCGCGCTCCAAATTTGCTCGTGCGCTGGAGCATGCCAGCGACCCGCTCGCCGAGTTGCCGATGACCACGGACGAGAGACTGCTCACCGGACAAGTGGTTCTGGTGGGCTATGGCCGCGTGGGCCGGCGTATCGGCCAGGCGCTGAAGGCACGCGGCGTGCCGTTCGTGGTGGCTGATGAGAACCGCGAGATTGTTGATGAACTGCGCAAAGGCGGCGTGCCCGCAGTTGCGGGTGACGCCTCCGAGCCGGCGGTGCTGATCCAGGCGCACATAGCCCGGGCGAGCCTGTTGGTGATTGCCATTCCGGATACGTTTCATGTACGCCGGATGATGGAAATCGCACGTGCCTTAAACCCGAACATTCAAATCGTTGTGCGCACGCACAGCGAAGAAGAAGCCGTGCTGTTGCGCAAGGAAAGTCCCGCGACGGTATTCATGGGCGAACACGAACTCGCGCTGGGCATGACGCGCCATGTGCTTAAACAACTCGCAGGTAACACCAAAGACCGGGAGTGAGGGTCAACTCAATGCCTCAGCGGGGCGTTGCGCCTGCTTGCGCATGAAATCGAGAAACGTCTGCGCCACGAACGACAATTGCTTGCCGACCGGATAAACGACATGGAAGTACGATTCGAGCGGGAAACCTGCGACATCGAGTAACGTGAGGTTGGGTTCCAGCTCAATGCCCACCGCATAGCGCGGCAGGATGGAGACGCCCAGGTTAGTCTGTATGGATTCGCGAATCGCCTCATTGCTGCCGACTTCCATGCGGATCAATGGCGTCATTCCGTGCTCGCGAAACACGCGGTCGGTCGTCAGGCGCGTGCCCGATCCCGGCTCGCGCACGATCAGCGGCTCTTGTGCGAACCGGGCAAAGGGGATGTTCTTCTGGCGCGCCAGTGCATGGTCGGCGCGTGCGACGACCACGATCGGATTGGGCAGCAACCGCTGGGTGACTATAGCCTCGTCTTGCGGCGGCTCCATCATCAGATAAAGATCGTCCGCATTTTCGTGGATGCGCTCGAGCAGCGACTGCCGGCGACCGATGTACACCTTGGCGTCGATGCCGGGATAAGCTTCGAGAAATTTCGCCGCGGCGCGCGTAGCCATGTACTTGGCGACCGTGCTCGCGGCAATGTGCAGTGTGCCGGTTTGGATGCCGCGCAGGTCCGCGATCTTCCGCTCGAAGCGGGTCAGAGTCGCGACGATTTCCGCGCAGGCCGATTGCAATTCACGGCCCACGGGTGTCAGGCGCACGCTTTTGCCCGCCTGTTCCAGCAACGGCAACCCAATAGTTTCGGTGAGCTTCTTGATTTGCACCGATACCGTGGGTTGCGCCATGTACAACTCCTCGCCGGCGCGGGTGAAACTGCCGAGGCGGGACACGGCTTCGAACACACTTAATTGCGGCAACATGCCGTGCTTGAGGTAGCGGCGTATTTTGCTTTGGAGCATGGCGATTCCTTTCATTAGCGTTTTGCATTCGCCGTACCCAAAAGCACGGCGGCCTTCACCTCGGACAAGTTGAAGGCCGCAAATAAAAAGAGACCTTGCCTGCCTCGGCAAAGGTCTCGCTATCAACGCTAACATCAGGTTGCCGACTGGACCGGGGATTCCTGTTCCCGTATTGACGGCCCAATCGAAGCAGCGTTCTACTAATGCCGCTTCAGCTACTCCCCTTTGGAGGGTGCGATACATTGTCGAATCGCGTAATCAGTTTGCGCGTGGAATCTTCGTGCGTCAATCACACCGTGCATGACGATTCGTAATGACCAGCCGTGTATTTCGATATGTACCAATCGCGCGCGCCAGATCCGCTTGAAAAACATAATAGCGCGCATTACTAAATGAATAATTCATTAATAAAAACAATAGCTTGCATTACTTCTATTCATTTCCAATTTGATTTTCTTGCGCGCACACTGTGCTTCGCCGTAAGGGAAACAGCTAGCGGCAAACTTCCTCGTCGAGGGGAGTAGCTCCTTAGTTTCACAGGCGACAGGGCCGTCAACACGGGCAGATGCCCCGGTCCTGCCGGTAGCCAGATCAGCGGCTGCGAGCGAGACCTTGGCTTGAGAGGGCGACACTTATTCGCCGTCTCTGGCAGAGGCAACGCTAACGCTATGGAAATGGAGGCATGAAATGGAACTGTTCTCTACAGAGTTCTTCTCGGCGCTACTCGCTATTGTAGTGATCGATCTGGTGCTCGCCGGCGACAACGCCATTGTGATTGCATTAGCCGCGCGCAGTCTGCCCGCGCCGTTGCGCACCAAAGCCATCGTCTGGGGCACCGTCGGTGCCATTGTTGTGCGTTCGGTCATGACTATGGTGGTGGTGTGGCTGCTCAATATCCCCGGTTTGCTGTTGCTGGGCGGCGCGTTGCTGCTGTGGATCGCCTACAAGCTGTTGCTCAATCCCGAAAACGGCGACGGTCATTCAGTGGTATCCGCGACCACGTTCTGGGGAGCGATGAAAACTATCGTAATTGCCGACGCGGTGATGGGAGTGGATAACGTGCTGGGGGTTGCGGGTGCAGCGCAAGGCAGCTTCCTGCTGGTAGTGCTGGGCTTGCTGATCAGCATACCCATCGTGATTTGCGGCAGTCAGTTGATACTGAAATACGTGCAGCGTTATCCGTCCATTGTGTATTTCGGTGCGGCGGTGCTGGTGTGGACCGGCGTCAAGATGATGAGCGGCGAGCCGCTGATCAAGGATTATGTCGCGTCAGCAGGCTATCTCCTGTGGATTGTATATGGGGTAGCGATCGGTGGTGTGCTGATCGCCGGGTTCCGCAACAATCACCGCAAGGTGCGGTCTCGCGTAGCGGCGCATGTGGTTGATTTGGCGCAAATGCCGATCCCCGGCAACCAAACCAAGGTGGTACTAACTGAAGGAGGAAATACTATGTCTAAAATACTCGTTCCCATTGATGGTTCATCCAACACATTGCAAGCGGTTAGACATGTTGTCAATCGTTACTTTGGCGATCCCAACCTGGAGGTTCACCTGCTGCATGTGCGCTCGCCGTTCTCGAAGCATGTGGCGCAGTTTTCCAGCAAACGCAATCGCGAGGCCTACCATCGCGAAATGGCGGAGCGGGCACTCAAGCCCGCGCGCGCACTGCTCAATCACCACAGCGTGCCGCACGCCGTGCATATTGAGGTCGGTGGCAAGGCGGAAACCATTGACCGCTTGGCGCGACGGCTGCACGTCGATCAGATCGTCATGGGCACGGCACGCAAGAATTCACTCACGCGGCTGGTCGAGGATTCGGTAACCAACAAAGTGCTGGAAATCGCCAAAGTGCCGGTGGAAGTGATCGCAGGCACGGAGATGTCGAAGTTTGAGAAGTGGGGTATACCGGCGGGACTGGGCGCGGCCTTGGCCGTGCTGCTCGCAGCGGCGGATTGAGGGGCGACGGGTTCTTGTTCTTGTGTTTGGGTGTAGCACGGGGGCGCTTACGTCACCGTGTCTTTAACGTGTTTCCAAACGTCCCGGATTAATTTTTTTGACCTGTCTGTGTTTTTTTTCGCAACGCTTGCGCAGCTTGGGCTTTATGTAACTCGCGCTCCAACTGCAGCCCCTCCGCCTTGAGGAAATCGAAAAAAGCAAGTGCAACTGCGGAAAGCTGTTTGCTACTGCGGTGCACGATGTACCACGATCGGCGTATCGGTAAACCGACGACATCGAGCAACACCAGTTCGTCACGCGCGAGTTCACTGGTGAGTGCGTGCAGCGACAACAAGGATAGACCGAGGCCGCCAGCGACCGCTTGCTTGATCGCCTCGTTGCTGCCGAGCTCCATGCGCACCTTCAGTTTAATGCCGTGCTCCTTGAGAAAGCGTTCGGTCGCAAGCCGAGTGCCCGAGCCCGATTCGCGCAGCAGAAATTCCTCCGGTACGAGTTGTGCGAAGCGTATATTGCGTTTGCGGGCCAGGGGATGCGTCCGCGGCGCAATGGCAACGATAGGATTTTCTACGAAGGGGTGGCGCTTGATGTCGATGCCCGCCGGTGGCATGCCCATGATGTAGAGGTCATCGTCATTTCTGGCGAGACGTGCCAGAATTTCGCTGCGATTGCCGACATCCAGCGCGACGTCGATGCCGGGGTACTTTCTCATGAACGGCCCCAGAAGGCGCGGGATAAAATATTTGGCAGTGGTCACGACGGCAACCTTCAGCCGACCCTGCTTGAGGCCTTTGAGACCGGCGAGGGTGGTCTCCAGTTTTTCCAAGGTATCGAACATTTCACGCGCTGAGGCTTGGACGATGGCGCCGGCCTCGGTGAGGTAGATTTTCTTTCCGATCTTCTCGAACAGCGGCAGCCCCACGGCGTCGGCAAGTTGCTTGACCTGCATGGATATGGTCGGCTGCGTCAGATGCAAGGCCTCGGCCGCGCGATTGAAGCCGGACAGGCGCGAAACGGTTTCGAAGACCTTCAGTTGATGCAATGTGAAGCGCGGCGTTCGAATCATATATCGATTTTAATCTATATATATAGTCAATAAATGTGATTTTACTCGATTTATCTTCGCTACTAACATTGCGCCTCGATTTGACCAAACGAGAAACGCGCCATGTCGTTGTCAGGCCTGCTGATTCCACCCCTGATGTTCTTCGTGTTGGGTACCATTGCGCAGGCCTGCCGCTCGGATCTTAAATTTCCTGCGGACTTGTCGCGTGCGCTGTCGATCTATCTCATGATCGGCATCGGTCTACATGGCGGGGCCGAGCTTGCGCATGCAACGTTTGCGACGGCGATACGCTCGGTGTTTACCGCTTTGGCGATGGGACTATGCCTGCCGCTGGTCGCCTACGTTGCGTTGACGCGGCTGTGCCGGATCGACGCCTTGAACGCGGCCGCGATCTCGGCACATTATGGTTCAGTCAGCGTCGGCACCTTCCTTACCGCCGTCGCCTTCCTGCAGGCGCGCGACGTCGCTTATGAAAGTTATCCCGTCATCATGTTGGCGATTTTGGAGGCGCCGGCGATCGTTATCGGTCTGGTCCTGGCGCAGCGCGCCCGCGCTCATCAGGGTGCGAGCGGTGTGCCGGCGAGTTTCGTTCAAGCACTGGCCAAGGCGTGCACCCATGGCAGTGTGGTGTTGCTGTTCGGCACCATGCTCATCGGTGCGCTGGTGTCGGAGAAGAGCCTGCAATCCATTGATCCGTTTTACCGCGGCATATTCATGGGCGCCCTGTGCTTGTTTCTACTCGAACTGGGGATGGATGCTGCGAAGCGCCTCGAAGCATTCTGGCGTGTTGGTTGGGCGCTTACCGCCTTCGGTATCGGCATGCCGCTGGTTGGTGGTGCAATCGGGCTCGTGATCGCGCATTACTGGCTGGCATTCAGCGCGGGCGGTACGACATTGGTTGCGGTTTTGGGCGCCAGTGCATCCTATATCGCGGTGCCACCGGCCATACGGCTGGCGGTACCCGAGGCGAATCCCTCGCTCTATCTCACGCTGTCGTTGGGGGTGACGTTTCCATTCAATGTGATTGTGGGTATTCCACTTTACTTCGGGTTGGCACAATGGCTCGCCCTATAAAAGCAAAGCCAGCGTGCGACAGAGTGGCCATCGTCATGGGAAGCGCGAGTGATTGGGCCGTCATGCAACACGCCGCCAAGGTGCTGCAAGACTTCGCTTGTCCGTATGAGGCTCGTGTGGTTTCAGCGCACCGCACGCTGGATTTTCTGGTTCGATTTGCGAAGAACGCCGTCAGCAGTGGTGTCTGCTGCATTATTGCCGGTGCAGGCGGCGCCGCGCATTTGCCGGGCATGCTCGCGGCCCTGACGACATTGCCGGTGCTCGGCGTGCCCGTACCCTCCCGACACCTGCAAGGCATGGATTCATTGCTATCCATCGTGCAAATGCCGCGCGGCGTACCGGTGGCGACGTTTGCGATTGGCGAAGCAGGTGCGGCCAATGCCGGACTGTTCGCGCTGGCGACGATGGCAGTGCATGATCAGCGGGTTGCGGCAAAACTCCGCGCGCTGCGCGCCGGCGAAGCGCGTCGTGTGCTCTCGGCAACGCTGCCGGAAATCACATGATCGCGGCCGGCGCGTGGCTGGGTGTGCTGGGCGGCGGGCAACTGGCGCGCATGTTCGCAGCGGCTGCGCATCGATTGGGATTTCGCGTCGCCGCGGTGGATCCCGATCCTGGGTGTCCCGCGGCCGGGGTCGTTGATCGTTTGATTTGCGAGGCATTGGATAATCCCGCGGCGTGGCGCGAACTCGCGCGTAATTGTGCGGCCGTCACGATAGAGACCGAAAATGTCCCGGTGCACGCGCTGCGCTATCTGGCCCGGCACGTGACGGTTGTGCCGGGCGCGCGTCCACTGGCGATCACCCAAGATCGAGCCGCTGAAAAGCAATTTCTCGCCAGCAATCACTTGCCCGTCACCGACTTTCGCATCATCGAAAGCCCGGGCCAGGCACTGGCGCCGGGCATACAGGCGCTGTTGCCGGGCGTGCTCAAGGCCAGCCAATTCGGCTATGACGGCAAAGGACAAATATCCATTGCGTCACGTGCTCAATTGGTCAACGCGGTTGCTAAAGTGGGAGGGCCGTGCATTTTGGAAAAGCGCGTCGCGTTGGCTGCGGAACTATCCGTCATTCTCGCTCGATCCGCAGACGGCGCTACGATGGTGCACCCCATTCCGATGAATACCCACTGCACAGGCATTCTGGATGTCAGTGTGGTGCCCGCGCCCATACCCGTAAAAATACGGCGCCAGGCCATCGCGCTTGCGCTGCGAATTGCCAGCCTTCTGCGCTACCGGGGCGTGCTGTGCGTGGAGTTTTTTATCACCGAAGCGGGAACACTGCTGGTCAATGAGATCGCGCCGCGACCGCATAACAGCGGGCATTTCACCATCGATGCTTGTGTTACGTCTCAGTTCGAGCAACAGGTGCGGGTGCTGGCAGGGTTGCCCTTAGGCGCCACCGGATTGATTAATCCTAGACGTGGGATTGCGATGGTAAATTTGCTCGGGGACTTGTGGGCAAATCACGAACCCAATTGGCGCAAGGTGCTGATGCACCCGCGCGCGAGACTGCATCTATACGGCAAACAGTTTCCGCGGCCCGGTAGAAAAATGGGGCATATCACCTGTTTCGCCAATTCAGTTGAAAGCGCGAGCGAAGCAGCGATTTCAATTCGTGCGGCATTGTCGGTGAAACGCCCATAAGCTAGGTTGCGTATGTGCAGTTTCGGAGGCCTAAAATCTGGGCTTGGTCTTCGCGCTTTTGTAGCGCTTGATGCCTGCGAGAATTTCCGCCTTGGCTTCTTCCGGGCCCATCCAACCGATAATTTTTACCCATTTGCCGGGTTCCAGATCTTTGTAGTGCTGAAAAAAATGCGTGATCTGCGCGGTAGTCGCCTCGGGTAAATCGCGTGTGTTCTGTATCGCCCGATACAGCGGTGTGAGCTTGTCGACGGGAACCGCCATCACTTTGGTATCGTCGCCCGCATCGTCTTCCATTTTCAACATGCCCACCGGCCGGCAGCGCACCACCACACCGGTAATCAGCGGCACGGGTGAGAGCACCAGCACATCCACCGGATCGCCGTCGCCGGCCAGCGTGCGCGGGATGTAGCCGTAGTTGCACGGATAGTGCATGGCGGTGGACATGAAGCGATCGACGTACATCGCGCCGGTTTCTTTGTTGACTTCATATTTGATCGGCGGTGCGTGCATCGGGATTTCGATAATCACGTTGAAATCATTCGGCACATCATTGCCGGTGGGGACGCGGTCGAGGTTCATGCGCTTGCTCCTACGTCGGGCGTGTAGTATGAACTAATTGTAAGTATTTGATTTTAAACAGTTTTTATGGTATCGCCCAAAGGCGCTGAGACGCGACACGGTGAGCGCAATATACACCGCACGACGTTCATTGGTACGAGATCGTGAGCGATGGCGGCGCGCTGATCAGCCGTGCGGCATGCCGTCATCATGCACGCGTCGTGCTGCACTTTTGCCGCCCCTGATGGCGATTGACGATTCGCCGGCCAGACGATAGATTGAACCGGCGTGCAGCAGACGTTGGCGCACCGCGCCCGATTCCGCACATTCAGGATGATCCGTATTCATGCTTCGTTCCCATAAACGCTTTTTTGCTTTGGCCGGCATGCTGGTGGTGCTGTTGCTGGTGCTGTCGGTGATCTACATGCTGGGTATGGAACACCTCGAGGGCAAGCCGCGTAATTTCTGGCAAGCGTTGCAGTGGGCCGCCGGCACCACCTCAACCACCGGCTACGGCTCGGATACCTCGTGGCAGCATCCGGCGATGGTGATTTTCGTCGTGTTTACGCAATTCATGGGCGTGACGCTGATTTTCATGGTGATGCCGATTTTTTTGATTCCGTTTCTCGAGGAACGCTTCGAAACCAAGTTGCCGAACGAAGCAGCCAGCGCCAAAAATCACGTGGTGATCTTCGATTACGGCCCCACGGTGGCCACGCTGATCACGGAGCTTGCGCAAGCGAAAATTCCCACCGTGATTATCGATGAAGACGAAACCGAGGCGCGCCATTTACTGGCGCAAGGGCATCAGGTTATTTTCGGCAACCTCGACGAAGGCGTATTGGGAAAATCTAATCTCATGCGCGCGCGCGCGCTCATCGTCAACGGCAGCGACGACCGCAACGCCGCCACCATTTTGGCGGCGCGCCAGCTCGGCTTTGCCGGCGACATCCTGGCGCTGGTGGAAGACCCGTATCATCGCCAGCCGATGATCCTCGCGGGTGCCAGCAGCGCGTATACGCCGCGCCATGTGCTGGGTGCGGCGTTGGCGGCACGCGCCAGTCAAAAAGTCAGTCCCACCGTCGCCGGCATTCAGCATCTCGGCCACAAGCTGCAAGTGGCCGAAGCGCGCATCACGCGCGACAGCGTACTCGCCGGCAAGACACTGGCCGAGGCCGGGCTCGGGCAACATGCCGGCGTCACCGTAATCGGGCAGTGGGTCGGCGGCAAACTGATGGCGATGCCGACACCGGATATGCGCCTCGAAGCGGGTGGCATCTTGGTGCTGGTGGGCAATGACGAAAGCATACGCAACTTCATGAATTTGTGCGAGGGCGCACGCCGGCTGCGCCGCGACGGGCCGTTCCTGATTGCCGGCGGCGGCGAAGTGGGGCGCAAAGTGGCGCAGTTGCTCACCGACTGCGGCGAACAAACGTTCATGATCGACACCCAGCCCGGCCCCGGTGTGAATCTGGTGGGCAACGTGCTCGACACGCAAATTCTGAAGCAGGCCGATCTGGAGAATGTGCAAGCGGTGATCCTCGCGCTGAGCGCAGACTCGACGACTATTTTCAGCACCGTCATTATCAAAGACCTGGCACCGGACGTGCCGGTGATCGCGCGCGTCAACAGTGCCGAAAATGTCGAACGCATTTACGGCGCCGGCGCCGACTTTGCGCTCTCCATCAGCCAAGTATCGGGACAGCTCCTCGCCATGCGCTTACTCGGCAAGGAGTCGGTCACCGTAGACCCCGAACTGCAAGTGGTCAAAGTCTCCACGCGCGGCCTTAAGCAGCATCATCCGAAGCACAGCAATTTGCGCGAGCAAACCGGCTGCACCGTGGTGGCGGTCGAGCGGGGCGAGGTGCTGCAGGTTGAGTTCAGTACTGATTTTGCGTTTGAGGCCGGCGACGCGGTGTATATCTGCGGCGACGCCGAAGCCGTTCGCAAGTTTTACGAACTTTATCCGCAAAGATAGCTGGCGGTGAACAAGCAGTGGCCTTTGCCTCGATCTGACAAGCCAGCTCGGAAAACGACCCGGAGTTCACGGTGGCGACAGACCGCTAGACAACAGTCCAATCGAGTAAATTTCACGCGCTCGCAGCAGCACGTCGATGGTAAAATAGATTTAAAATAATACAATTAAATCAAATAGTTGCATAATATGGTGTCTGACCCCATTTTCTCTCGGCACAATTTCAGCCACGGGTTTGCCATTGCGGAAGATGCGAACCCTATCCCCGCCTTCGATTGCCCCAAAATAGTCCTTGGCGTGATTCCGCAATTCGGTGAATGTAGTGTCTCGCATAGCGAAGTGCATTGCGACGTGCAGCGTCGAGGCCTGCGTCAAGGTGTGCACCACGGGTCACTGCGACTATTTCCGAAGTAGTGGGACGTACGGCAAAAGGGAATATCGCCCCGCTGTAAATTGCCCGCACGTTCAAGCGTCGACACTTCGAGCACGCAAGCGTGCGATGTTTTTTTTCCGGCGCCGCAACGGCTGAAAATCGTGCGCTTGGGTTTTTGAAATTTATCGCGCAGGCCGCAGATAGCGTGGTGACGGCTAGCTCCGCGTTGTAGAACCGCAAGGGTTAGGTAACTACATAAATATATGTAAGTATTTGATTTTAAACAATAATTTATTATATGCGCTATGGGTAATTCGCCAATTTATAGAGCGCTTCACGATGTAATTGAATAGCGTCCATGGATCAGGCGTAGTACATTCCGTCCTCTGCTGCGTCGCCGCAAAAAAGGATTATCCGTTGGTGCATCAAAACAGTACACCTGGGGGCGCCACTCACGATCGCAGGTTGGCGGCGTTATCACTGGGGGCGTTGGGCGTGGTGTTCGGCGACATCGGCACCAGTCCGTTGTATGCCTTCAAGGAAGCGTTTGGCGGTGAACACGCGCTGCCGCTCAGTCAAGCCAATGTCTACGGCGTGTTGTCGCTGATTTTCTGGGCAGTGATGCTGATCGTGTCGGTGAAGTACGTGTCGTTCGTGCTGCGCTTTGACAACAAGGGCGAAGGCGGCGTGCTGGCATTGCTGGCGCTGGCCTCGCAGTTGTTCCGCAAGAATCCCAAATTGTCATCGGCCGCGACGGTGATCGCGGTGTTCGCGGCCTCGCTTTTTTACGGCGACGCGGTGATCACGCCTGCGATTTCCGTGCTCTCCGCGGTTGAAGGCATATCGGTGGCAACGCCCGCACTGGAACACTGGGTGGTGCCCGCGACCGTGGTGATTATCGTCGGGCTCTTTATGATCCAGCCGTACGGCACCGGCAAGATCGGCAAGCTGTTCGGGCCGGTGACTATGCTCTGGTTCTTTATCATCGGCGGGCTCGGCGTCAAAAGCATATTGGCCACCCCCACTATTTTGTCGGCGCTCAATCCCGGCCATGCGCTGCACTTTGCGCTGGCCTCGCCCGGCCTCGCTTTCATTGCGCTGGGTTCGGTGTTTCTGGCCTTGACCGGCGGCGAAGCGCTGTATGCCGACATGGGTCATTTCGGCCGCAAGCCGATACGTATCGCGTGGTTCAGCCTGGTGCTGCCCGCGCTGATGCTGAATTACCTGGGACAGGGCGCGCTGGTGTTGCGCGATCCGAGCGCAGTGAAAAATCCGTTTTATCTGCTGGCGCCGCCGGAGTTATTGCTGCCGCTGGTGGGGCTGGCGACCATTGCCACGGTGATCGC
>JAYUAH010000788.1:0-2895 GCA_043741415.1 Betaproteobacteria bacterium | reverse complement strand
CCGCGGCGGGGCGCTCCGCCAATTCATGCAGAAATACTTCGACCGAGGACAGATCGCTGAACTTGTGCAGCCGCTCGCAGTTGATGCGCAGTTCGCCCGGTGTTTGCGCACCGCGCAACATGAGTATTGCCAATAGCGCCACCGACTGCGACGGCAATTGCAATACGCGGCCCAGGTTGTGCTCGTAACGCGTGACACGGCTGCCGCTACCTTCCATCACCAGCGACAAGGTTTTCAGATGATCGATGACAGCCTGCACTTCGGCCTCACTCGCGTTCAACACCGGATCGCGGCTGGACTTCTGATTACAGCCGCCGACCAACGCATTGAGCGACAGCGGATAGGTGTCGGGCACCGTGTGCTGCTTTTCAATCAGCACGCCGAGCACACGGGTTTCAAGCAGTGACAGGTTCGTAAGTTGCGCCATGATTCATTCGCCTTGATGCAAAACGATGTTCAGCTTCGGTGGCTCACGGCACCGTGGCGACCCACTCGCGCAGGGACGGGTGAAACTCAGCGCAGCTTTCGCGGCGCTCAGAGGGTCTGTCGATTAATTTATGTAAGTATTTGATTTTAAACAGTTTTTTATTTACCGCTCAGCGCACCGTTTTGCGCGCAATTACCACGTTATCGAGCACCAGATTCTGCGACCAGATCCAGCGCGCATCACCAAACAGTTCAGGATAACGCGTGTACGCCGGCAGGTTGGTGACGCCGATTTCCTGATCGGTGAATTCCCACGCACGCGGCCAGTTGCTGTCGTTGAAGCGCGGCGACTGCCAGTTGGCGGGTATCGGATAATGCACGGCAAAACATTTTTCACGGCAGTCGGGCTTGCGCGCAAACGGATGCGTGCGTCCGCCGAGATTGGGCGTGTCGTGCACGTTGCCGCGCTCGACCACTTCTTTCGGATCCATCAGCGGCGCGATGTAAAACGTCTGCGCTTTCCACGTGGCATCGGTCATGGTGCCGTCGGAGAAGCGCGCAATCAGTCCGCCATCGCCGGGATACCACTGCGTGGTGGCGGCGGTAACCGGCACCGGGAATTGTTCCATGCCGAGGCCGAGCCGCTCGTCCCAATCCACCAATAGAAAAGCCATGGTGTAAGGCCGCTTGACCTTGAACTTGACGATGGCCGAGTTGAACGGCGTGTACGGCGCGCTATCCACCGACACCAGTTTGCCGTTTACCCACATCTCGTAATAATTGTCGGCGACGATGTAACCGGTGATCACTTCGCCGTCGGCATCGATTTCGATCACCGGCACATTGGCGGCGGAGACTTCAGCGGAATTCTTCGGCGTGACCTTGTTGCACTCGTTGTAGAGATCGTAGCTCTTCGGGCCCAGCCCCTTTTGCGCCGCGGTCTCTGCCGGCACCGTGATCACCGTGCCATCGGTGGCGGTGATCTGGCCCACCGCGCTCTTGCGGATATTCATTTTCGGGTCGTGCGGCGGACAGGTGTAAATATTGTCGACAATGATTTTCGTCGCCTCGCCCTGCGTCACCATGCGCTTGTACGAGGTGTTGTCGGGGTCGAGCCCCGCGTTACCGCCGGTCGATTGGCAGCCCGCCAGTAGTACGCCGCAGGTGATGGCCATTGCAAAGTTGCAGATGGCGGAGAAGCGCGATTGCGTGTTGGTTGTCATGTTGAACACCTCCTGTTTGCGGGTTTGACGAGTCGGCGCACGCGGATTCGCCTGACTTGACTATCGTGAATCAACTATTTTATTTTATTTAATTTTTTGTTCGACCCAGGCGCGCACTGAAGCCAGCGCCGCCGCCAGATTCGTGGCATCAGTACCCCCCGCCTGCGCCATGTCGGGACGCCCACCGCCTTTGCCGCCGACTTGCTGCGCGACGTGATTCACCAGTTCGCCCGCCTTGATTTTGCCAACGAGATCAGCGGTGACGCCGGCAATCAATGACACTTTGCCGCCGTCGACCGCCGCCAGCACAACTGCCGCTGATTTGAGTTTGTCTTTCAACTTGTCGACCGATTCACGCAGCGCTTTGCTGTCCGCGCCATCCATAGTCGCCGCGAGCACTTTGATGCCTTTCACATCCACCGCCTGATCGGCAAGTTCATCGCCTTGCGACGATGCGAGCTTCGACTTCAATCGCGCGAGTTCCTTTTCGAGATTGCGCACGTTGTCGAGCACCTGCGTAATTTTTTGCGCGACTTCGTGCGGCGCGGTTTTCAGCGCGCCGGCGGCCTCGTGCAAACGGTCTTCCTGCGCCTGCACATGCGCGAGCGCGCCATCGCCTGTCACCGCTTCCACGCGGCGTATACCCGCTGCAATGCCAGTCTCGGCGATCACTTTGAAGAACCCGATGTCGCCGGTGCGCCGCACATGCGTGCCACCGCACAGCTCGGTGGAAAACTCGCCCATACCGATGACGCGCACTTCATCACCGTATTTTTCACCGAACAGCGCCATCGCGCCGGATTTCACGGCGTCGTCGTATTTCATCACGCGCGCGGAGACCTCTGCGTTGTGACGAATTTCGCGATTTACCAGCGCTTCGACTTCGCGGATTTGCGCCTCATTCATCGGTTCGTTGTGCGAGAAATCGAAGCGCGTGCGCTGCGCATCGACCAGCGATCCCTTTTGCTGCACGTGCGCGCCCAACACTTTGCGCAATGCCGCGTGCATCAAGTGCGTCGCGGAGTGGTTCCACGCGGAACGCGAACGCGACGTGGCATCCACCGCTGCCAGCACTTTGTCACCTACTTTCAGATGGCCGGTTTTGAGTTTGCCTTTGTGACCAAACACCTCAGGCTGAACTTTTTGTGTGTCTTCAACCGTGAACGTGCCTTGCGTGCCGGCCAGTTCGCCGAGGTCGCCCACCTGCCCGCCGGATTCGGCATAAAACGGCGTGCGGTCGAGCACC
>JAYUAH010000787.1:0-6827 GCA_043741415.1 Betaproteobacteria bacterium | reverse complement strand
CGGCGAAATCGACCACGCCTTCGCGCTGGCACTGCGTGTCGTACGCAGCGTAAACCTCGGTCATGCGGCGCGTGAATTCGTCGTGCGGCGCGACGTCTTTGGCGCGCTTACCGTCGTCTTTCGCGCCATTGATGAACCACTGCGCCTGACGCGGCGGATAGCGTTCATCATTGATATTCATTTGCTTCATCAAGCGCTTCACCAGCGCCAGTTGATCCTGGATGTCGAGTATTTGAAACAACTGCGGCAGACCCGCTTCGCGATAATGCGCGCGCAGCATGCGATTGCACAGGCCGTGAAACGTGCCCACCCACATGCCGCGTGTGTTGATCGGCAGCATGGCCGAAATACGCAGCAGCATCTCCTTGGCGGCCTTATTGGTGAAGGTGACGCCGAGCAGTCCCTGCGGGCTGGCTTGCCCCGTCTGGATCAGCCACGCAATACGCGTGGTAAGTACGCGCGTTTTGCCGCTGCCGGCGCCGGCGAGTATGAGCGCAGATTGGTGGGGCAGTGTTACGGCTTCGAGCTGCTGCTCGTTAAGTCCGGAAAGAAAGGCAGGCGTCATCGAGCGTCGTTGAATTGTGTGGTCGATTATACGTGATCGCCTCCCTACATCCGCAGGTATAATTCAGGCCACTTCTCGAATTAGAAACTCGACGCATCATGCAGCAAAAATACAATCCATCGACGATAGAACGCGACGCCCAGACCCATTGGGAAAACACGCAGGCTTTTCTAGCGCGTGAAACCCCCGGCAAGCCCAAGTATTACTGCCTGTCGATGTTCCCGTACCCCTCGGGCAAGCTGCACATGGGCCATGTGCGCGTTTACACCATCGGCGATGTACTGACGCGCTATCACAAAATGCGCGGCTACAACGTGATGCAGCCCATGGGCTGGGATGCCTTCGGCCTGCCCGCCGAAAACGCGGCCATGGCCAACGGTGTACCGCCGGCGAAGTGGACCTACGACAACATCGCGTACATGAAAATGCAGATGAAGTCGCTGGGTTTCGCCATCGACTGGAGCCGCGAGTTCGCCACCTGCAAACCCGAGTACTACCGCTGGAATCAGTGGCTGTTTTTGCGCATGCTGGAAAAAGGCATCGCTTACAAGAAGACGCAGGTCGTCAATTGGGACCCGGTGGATCAAACCGTGCTCGCCAACGAGCAGGTGATCGATGGACGCGGCTGGCGCACTGGCGCGCTGGTGGAGAAACGCGAAATCCCCGGCTACTACCTCGCGATCACGAAATATGCCGACGAACTGCTGACCGCGCTCGACACGCTGCCCGATTGGCCCGAGCGCGTGCGCACCATGCAGGCGAATTGGATCGGCAAATCGTATGGGGTGCGCTTTGCGTTTCCGTACGAATTGCTAGCAGGCTCGAATCTCCCCTCTCCCGGAGGGAGAGGGGAACAAGGTCTGCTGTGGGTGTTCACCACGCGCGCTGACACTATCATGGGCGTGACCTTTGTTGCTGTGGCAGCCGAACATCCACTGGCCACGCACGCGGCAAAAACCAATCCCAAGCTCGCCACCTTCATCGACGAATGCAAGCATGGCAGTGTAATGGAAGCCGACATGGCGACCATGGAAAAGAAAGGCCTGCCGACGGGCATTTTTGTCGAGCATCCGCTCACCGGCGAAAAAGTCGAAGTGTGGGTCGGCAACTACGTATTGATGAGTTACGGCGAAGGCGCGGTGATGGCCGTGCCGGCGCACGACGAGCGGGATTTTCATTTCGCGAAGCAGTATAAGCTTCCGACCAAACAAGTGATCGACGTCGAAGGCAAAACCTTCAGCACCGACGCTTGGCAGGAGTGGTACGCCGATAAAGAAAACGGTGTTTGCATCAATTCGAATAACTACAATAATTTAGCGTATGCCGCCGCCGTGGACGCCATCGCCACCGACTTGCAAGCTAAAGGCCTCGGCGAAAAACAAACACTCTACCGCCTGCGCGACTGGGGCGTGTCGCGCCAGCGTTATTGGGGCACGCCGATCCCGCTGATTTATTGCGACACCTGCGGTGATGTGCCGGTGCCGGACAAAGATTTGCCGGTGGTGCTGCCCGAAGATTGCGTGCCCGATGGCTCCGGCAATCCGCTGCACAAGCGCGCTGATTTCGTCAACGTCGCGTGCCCGAAATGCGGCAAACCCGCGCGGCGCGAAACCGACACCATGGATACGTTTGTCGATTCGTCGTGGTACTACACGCGCTACGCCTGTGCCGATCAAGCGGCCGGCATGGTCGATGACCGCGTCAACTATTGGCTGCCGGTCGATCAGTACACCGGCGGCATCGAGCACGCGATTTTGCATTTGCTGTATTCGCGCTTCTGGACCAAGGTGATGCGCGATTTGAATCTCGTCAAAATGGATGAGCCGTTTAAACGCTTGCTCACCCAGGGCATGGTGCTCAACGAAATTTTTTATCGCAAGCCGCCTGCACTCCCGAACCCGGAAGGGAATGGGGCCGGCGGTGGCCGCATTACCTACTACAACCCGCTCGATGTCGACATCCAGACCGACGACAAAGGCGTGCGCACCGGTGCGGTGCTGCGCGCGGATGGACAGCCCGTCGAATCCGGCGGGGTCAGCACCATGTCGAAATCCAAAAACAACGGTGTCGATCCGCAATCGTTGATCGAAGAATACGGCGCCGACATCGCACGCTTTTTCATGATGTTTACGTCGCCGCCGGAGCAAACATTGGAATGGTCGGACAGCGGCGTCGATGGTTCTGCACGATTTTTGCGGCGCGTGTGGTCGTTTGGTTATGACGTCGCGCAATCCAGCACGCCGTTGACGGCGAAACTCGACGGCGCAGCGGTGCCGTCCGATCTCGCCGATAGTCGTCGCGAAATTCACGCCGTGTTGAAACAAGCCAACTACGACATCGCGCGCCATCAGTTCAACACCGTGGCCTCGGCCGGTATGAAAATGTTGAACGCACTGGAGTCGGCGCAAAAAAGCGCGTCCGACGCCGCGTTACGCCAAGCGGTAGTGCGCGAAGGCCTGTCGCTGTTGCTGCGCTTGCTGTCACCGATGACACCGCATATCTGCCACCAACTGTGGCGTGATTTGGGTTATGGTGAAGACATCCTCGCCGCAGCGTGGCCGGAGCCCGATGAGTCTGCGTTGGTGCAGGATGAAATCGAACTGGTGGTGCAGGTTAACGGCAAAAAGCGCGGCAGCGTGCGTGTGCCGCGCGAAGCCGATAACCACACCATTGAAGCACTGGTTTTAGCCAGTGCCGAAATTCAGCGTGCAATCGGCGGCAAGCCGGTGAAAAAAATCGTCGTGGTGCGCGGTCGGTTGGTCAATGTTGTAATATAAAAAATTGTTTAAAATCAAATACTTATATCACAAGCAGCAACAGGCGCTCGCGGCGCATAAAATAACCGTTATGACTCGCAATCTGTTACTCGCGCTCGCTACCATGGTGCTGCTGGCGGCGTGCGGATTTCAATTGCGCGGCGCGGCGACCTTGCCGTACGACACGCTGCACGTCGCGGCACCGACAAACTCCACCTTTGCGCGAGAGTTCCGGCGCGCCGTGACGTCGGGCAGTCGATCGCGGGTTGTGGATAACGCCAAAGAAGCGCAAGCGACGCTGCATGTGCTCAGCGAAGCGCGCGAGAAAGTGATTCTCGCGCTGTCGGGCGGCGGACGCGTGCGTGAGTTTCAGTTGCGTTACCGCGTGGCCTATCGCTTGGTCGACAAAGACAACAAGGAGCTGCGCCCGGCCACGCAAATCGCGCTGAACCGGGATCTGTCGTATAACGATACCGACACATTGTCGAAAGAATCCGAAGAAGCCTTGCTCTATCGCGACATGCAAACCGACGCCGTCAATCAATTGCTGCGCCAGTTGCAAACCGCGCAAACCACACAGGTCGCGCGTTAACGCAGCCATGCGTATGTCGACCGAGCAGCTCGCGCCGCACCTCACCCGCGAACTGAAACCGCTGTACACCGTGTTCGGCGACGAGCCTTTGCTGGCGCTGGAAGCCAGCGACCGCGTTCGCGCCAAAGCCCGCGCCGATGGTTATATCGAGCGCGAAATTCTTACCGTCGATAGCGGTTTCAAGTGGGCGCAACTGGCAATGGCCGCGAGTTCGCAATCGTTGTTCGCCTCATTGAAGCTGCTCGAATTGCGCATTCCCAGCGGCAAGCCGGGCATCGAAGGCGCCGAGACGATACGCGAGTTTTGCGCGGCACTCCCCGCTGATACGGTAACGCTGATCTATCTGCCGGAAATCGACTGGCGCGCGCAAAAAGCCGCGTGGTTCGAGGCGCTTGATCACGCCGGCGTCACGGTGGAAGCCAAAGCCGTGCCGCGCAAAGCCTTGCCGCAATGGCTCGCCGGACGCCTCAAAGCGCAGGGGCAGGATGCCGATGCCGAAGCGCTGGCGTTTATCGCCGAGCGCGTTGAAGGCAATCTGATGGCCGCGTTTCAGGAAGTGCAAAAATTGGCGCTGTTATTTCCCCAAGGCGCGATCAGCTTCGAGCAAGTGCGCGAGGCGGTGCTCGATGTGGCGCGCTACGATGTGTTTAATCTCGGTGAAGCGATGATCGAAGGCGATGCGGTGCGTTTGTCGCGCATGCTCGACGGCTTGAAGGGCGAAGGCGCGGCGCCGCCGATGGCGCTGTGGTCTTTGAGCGAGGAAATCCGTGCCATTGGCAAGCTGCTGGCCGGCGTGGAGTCTGGCCGGCCGCTCAACATGCTGTGGCGCGAAGCCCGCGTGTGGGGCGCCGCACACCAGAACAGCATGCAGCAGAATCTGCGGCGCTTCAGTCCGCTGCAAGTCACCCACGCGCTGCGCCACGCCGCCGCCATCGACCGCATGGTCAAAGGCTTGGCCAAAGGTGATGCATGGGACGAATTGCTGCGGCTTGCGCTGCGCTTTGCACGCGGCAACGCGGGCCGTGCGCGCCCCGCCGTGGCGCATGCCACCACGGCGAATCCCGCGCTTTTCTAGCAAGACTACCCTGCAACAAACGGGGTAAAATCTGTGCATGGATGTGCAAACTTATATGCATGGTGTGGGCCGCCAGGCGCGTGCCGCTGCGCGGTATATTGCGCGCGCCGATACCGCGACCAAAAACAAGGCACTGACGGTCACCGCGCAGGCCGTCGCACGCGCGGCTCAATCGCTACTAGCCGCCAATGCGCTGGATGTGGCCGAGGCGCGCAAAAAACAACTCGACGATGCGGCCATTGATCGCCTGATACTCACGCCCAAAACCATAACCGCGATGGCGGATGGCCTCACGCAAATCGCCACCCTGCCCGATCCTATTGGTGAAATCAGCGGACTCAAATACCGTCCGTCGGGCATCCAGGTCGGCCAAATGCGCGTGCCGCTGGGCGTGGTCGGCATCATCTATGAATCGCGTCCCAACGTCACGGCGGATGCTGCGGGGCTGTGCCTCAAATCCGGCAATGCGGCGATACTGCGCGGTGGGTCGGAAGCACTTCATTCGAATCAGGCGATTGCTGCGTGCGTGCGTGAGGGTTTGGCTGCGGCCGGCTTGCCCGAGCATGTGGTGCAAGTCATCGAAATCACTGATCGCGCAGCCGTCGGCGAGTTGATCACCATGCAGGAGTTTGTCGACGTCATCGTGCCGCGCGGCGGCAAAGGCCTGATCGAGCGCCTGATGCGCGAATCGCGCATTCCCATGATCAAACATCTGCACGGCGTATGCCATGTGTATATTGACGACAAAGCCGATGTCGATAAGGCCATCTGCATCGCCGACAATGCCAAGACGCAGCGCCTGGGCACCTGCAACACCATGGAAACGTTGCTGGTCGCGCGCGGTATCGCAAAAAAAATTCTGCCGCCGCTGTGCAAAATTTACCTCGAAAAAGGCATCGAGTTGCGCGGTGATGAAACCGCGCGCGCCATCGTGCCGCAAATGAATCCGGCGCGCGAAGAAGACTGGTACACTGAATATCTCGCGGCGATACTTGCCGTGCGCGTGGTGGATGATCTCGATCAGGCCATCGACCACATCGCCACCTACGGCTCACAGCACACCGACGCCATCGTCACTGAAGACCTCACACGCGCGCGGCGTTTCATCACCGACGTCGATTCCAGTTCGGTGATGGTGAATGCATCGACGCGTTTTGCCGACGGTTACGAATACGGACTCGGCGCTGAAATTGGCATTTCCACCGACAAGCTGCACGCGCGCGGCCCGGTCGGGCTTGAAGGGTTAACCTCGCTCAAGTACGTGGTGTTTGGCGACGGACATATCCGAAACTGAGTCGAAACAGAGCCAAAAATAACATAAGTATTTGTTTTTATTGGATTTTTAATGCCAAAGCTGATCGAAGTCAAAGTCCCCGCCATCGGTGACTTCAAGAACATTCCCGTCATCGAAGTGCTGGTGAAACCCGGCGACACGGTGAAGCCGGAAGATTCGCTGGTCACATTGGAATCCGACAAAGCCACGCTGGACGTGCCCGCGCCGGTGAGCGGTGTCGTGCGCGAACTGAAAGCCAAGGTCGGCGATAAAGTGTCTGAAGGATCATTGATTCTGATGCTGGAAACTGCGGACGCTGCCACGGCGCCCGCTGCATCAGCGCCAACACCTGCAGCAGTGGCAACGCCCGCTACCCCCGCTACTCCCGCGCCAGCCGCTGCCGCACCATCGGCATCGGCAAACATCAAAGCCGATATTCAAACCGATGTGCTGGTACTCGGCGCCGGCCCCGGCGGCTACACCGCCGCGTTTCGCGCGGCGGATCTGGGCAAAAAAGTGGTGCTGGTCGAGCGCTATGCAACTTTGGGTGGCGTATGTTTGAACGT
>JAYUAH010000786.1:0-2899 GCA_043741415.1 Betaproteobacteria bacterium | reverse complement strand
TGGATGGACATGGGGTTCTCCTGTTGAAAGCGCGTTCGGATCATTCAGTCTACCGGTGGAATGCCTGCACGTGCGACGATTTCTTTCCACGTCTGGATTTCGCGACGATACCACTGCGTCAAGTCATTCACACTCGTCGGCGCCGAAGTTCCGCCTTGCTTACGCAGTTGTTCTTTGACGTCGAGCTGGGCAATCACGTTGTTGATCGCGCTATTGAGTGTCTGCACAATCGCTGCGGGCGTCTTGCCTGCCACATACACAGCGGTAGTGGCACCGGCTTTGAATCCGGGCAGTCCGGCTTCGGCGGTGGTCGGCGTGCCGGGGTAGGCGGGCAAGCGCCGGTCGCCCGCGACCGCCAGCAATCTGACGCGGCCGGATACGAGAAACGGCTGGAAGGGCAGGGCATCCATGATGGCCAATTGCGTTTCCCCGGTTGCCACCGCCAGCGCAGCCTGACCGGTGCCGCTGTACGGCACGACCTCGATACGGATGTGGTGACGAATTCTGAATAATTCCACGGAGAGCCGCGTGCCGATGCCCCCCGCAGAGGCATTCAGCGCTGCTGGATTTTTTTGCGCCAGTCTGACGAGATCATTCACGTTTTTCACCGGCAATTGCGTGTTGACGACAATAGCGTAAGGATACTCTGCGATTGCGGCAACGGGCTGTATATCGTTGATCGGATCGAAGCGCAGATGGCGAAACAGCGCGGGATTTTGTGTCGATGCCGTCGCGCTAAACAATATCGTGTAACCGTCGGGCGCGGATTTCGCGGTGGCGTCGATGCCGATGTTGCCTGCCGCGCCGGGCCGGTTTTCGACCACCACCGACTGGCCGAGCACCTTGGAAAGATGCGGCGCCATCATGCGCGCGGTGATGTCGTTGGTGCCGCCCGTCGAGAATGGGACGATGGCGCGGATCAGGCGGTCGGGGTATTGGGCGCGCGCCGAGTGCAGCGTCGTGACGCTCATCATAACGAACGCAATACGCAGACACAGCCTCGCGTAGGGCGGAAAAGCGTAGCGCTTTCCGCCGCATGCGTGAACTGGCAAGATCACGCGGCGGATGGCCGCTATCACCGTATCCGCCCCGCGAGTTTTCATCGCGTGATCGACGCCTCATTTTCCAACGGCTGCGCATGCAAGTAGCTCGACAAATTACGCAGAAAAATTTCCACGCCGCGCGCATACGTGCCGGTGGACGCGCCGGCGTTGTGCGGCGAGATCAGCAGGTTGGGTAAATCCCACAGCGGTGACGTTTGCGGCAGCGGTTCGGTGTGAAACACATCGAGGTAGGCATGCTTTAACCGCCGGCTCTTGAGGGCATCCACAAGTGCGGCTTCGTCGATGATTTCGCCGCGCGCGATATTGGCGATGCCGGCGCTGGGCCTCATCAACGCGAGCCGGCGCGTGTCGATGAGGTTGCGCGTGTCGGGTGTGAGCGGACAGGCGATGACCAGCCAATCGCACTTGGGCAGCAAGCTGTCGAGCGCGGACGGCGGCAGGACTTCATCGAAATGTTGAGCAGGCGCGACCGCGCGCCGAATGCCGATGGTTTTCATGCCCGCCGCGTGCAGCACGCGCGCGATCACCGTGCCGATATAACCCATGCCGACGATCACCGCGATCTGGCCTGGAATATCCGGCGGCACGTCCTTGCCACGCAGCGGCGCCCACTCGCGCCGCTGCTGCGCGCCTAACCAATTCGGAATGCCGCGCGCGAGTGCCAGCACGCTCACAGCCGCCGCAAGGCCCACGGCATCGGCCTGCGCGCCCGCGCCGGTGGTAAGCCGCATGCCGCGCTGCATCGCGTCCTGATAACGCTGTTGATCGGTGCCCGCCGAATACACGGCGATCCATTTCACCTTGCGCGTTTGGTCGACGATGTTCCAGAACGCCTGCGCCGCCGGGCTTAGCGCGCTTTTTTCCGTGCCTTCCCAGATGTCGCGCGAGTAGTAGGCGGCTTCGATGTTGTCGATTTCCGCCGGCGTGAGTTGCACCTCGGGTGTGAACGGCAGCAGATCCAGTTTGCGCGGTGCGCCCGCGAGAATTTCACCGAGGCGCGGGCCGAATTCGGCGATGACTTTTTTTGAGATGAGCAGTGTGGGATTCATATTTTGTAGGATGGGTGGAGCGTAGCGTAACCCATCACGGCTTTCGTCGCGACATTGCGATGGGTTACGCTACGCTCCACCCATCCTACCGGTGGTTACCAGGGTTTCTGCCCGCGCCAATTGCCGGGCGGCGCGTAGTTGCACACCCACACCTGCGCGTTGTCGCCGCACGCGGCTTTGGCGCAGCCGATTTCGGTGGTGCCTCGCCACACCATTTGCGTGTAGTGACCACATGCCTTGCCGCCGGCGCAGGTGTTGCTCGCATAATCGTAATGCGCCTTCTCGCTGGCCCATGAATCGGCGACCCTGGTTGGCGATACCGCCTGAAGTTTGGTCGCGCCGCTGGAAAAACGCATGGGGCTTGCCCAAAACAGGTTTTCGCCGAGGTCTTTTGTGGCGCTGTGTGACATGCTGCAATGTTTCTCTTGTTGCAGATGGTCGGCCCAGCGCTGTGCCGGCGCGGCCACGCTTGCCGACCACTTGACCTCCGGCACGCCCGCTTCCTGCCGCCACTTGTTGTGCGCGGCAACCATTTCTGTTTGTTCGGGCGGGGTCAGCGCGTAGGCGGCGTTAAACACGCTGACGCTCCAAAATATTAGCAAAAGTTTTTTGAGCATCGCTATATCGATTATTCGTAAGTATTTGATTTTAAACATTAATTTATAATTCTACTGGATGGAGATTTTACTTTACACAATTTTACACAGCCTACATCTGCTGCTTACGTTGGCACAAGATACTCGCTCTCGTCGGGGAATGTTCCCCGCATCACCCAACACGAGAACG
>JAYUAH010000785.1:0-2910 GCA_043741415.1 Betaproteobacteria bacterium | reverse complement strand
GCGCCATGGGCGTGGCCCTACCCAACACCGCCACCGCGCAGGAGTTGTTCAACACTTGTGTCGCCAACGGCGGCGCCAAGTGGGATCACTCCGGCATGGTGAAGGCGCTGGAAATCATGGCGAATCATCCGGTGGCGAAGTAAGCGGGCCATGCAAAGCTCGGCGGGCGTCGCGTTTGGGGCGCTGCTGGCATTGATGGCGGAATATTGTGCGGCGCAGGCGTTTCCCACCAAAATCATTCGCGTGATCAACCCCGCTGCGCCCGGCGGCAACAGCGATTTATTTTTTCGTGTGCTGTCGCCGAAAATGAACGAAGCACTGGGCCAGCAACTGGTGATGGATTATCGCCCCGGCGCTGGCGCGACCGTAGGCACGGAGTTGGTGGCGCGCAGCTTGCCCGACGGCTACACGGTACTGATTACCGCGGCGAGCCACGTCACCAATCCCGCGTTGGTGAAAAAGCTGCCTTATGACTCGGTGAAAGATTTTTCCGCGCTGGGCTTGATCGCAGATGTGCCGCTGGCGCTGGTGACGCATCCGTCGTTGCCCGTGAAAAACGTGCGCGAGTTGATTGCGCTCGGCCGCGCGCATCCGGGCACCATCAATTTTTCCTCGGGCGGACGCGGCACGGTCGGCCATCTCGCGGGTGCGCTGTTTGGCTCGATGACGAAAACGAATTTCACCTTCGTGCCGTACAAAGGTTCGCATCAGGCGCTGGTGGAGGTGATGGCGGGCCATGTGCAATTTCAGTTTTCCAGCATTTCTAATCTGCTGCCGTATGTGCAGAGCGGCAAGCTGCGGCTGCTCGCGCAATGCGGCGACACGCGCTCATCCAGCGCGCCCACAGTGCCGACCATGATGGAAGCCGGTGTGCCGGGCTTCGCGGTGCGCAGCGGCTTCAGTTTGCTGGGGCCGGCGGCGTTGCCGCGCGCCATCGTCGATAAACTCAATGGCGCGCTGGTGAAGTCGCTGCACGACGCGGATAATCGTAAGCTGCTGATTGCGCGCGGCGCCGATGCGGTGGGCAATACGCCGGAAGAACACACCGCCTACCTGCGTGCGGAAATCGACAAGTGGGTTAAGGTCGTGCGCGAGGCCGGTATCGCTGTAGAATAGAATATATCGTAAGTATTTGATTTTATTGAGTTTTTTATTTTTCTCTATGAATCATTCCGAAGCCCTACGCCACCCTTGCCCGCCCGCGCTGCTCAACGCCTTGCACGCACGCTTCGGCGAGCGGCTCACCACGTCGCAAGCTATACGCGAGCATCACGGCAAAGACGAATCAGCGTTTCCAATTGCGCCGCCGGATGCAGTCGTGTTTCCGCAAAGCGCGGAAGAGTGCGTGGACATCGTCAAGCTCTGCGCCGCGCACGACACCAACATCATTCCCTACGGTGTGGGCACCTCGCTCGAAGGCCATGTGCTCGCCATCCACGGCGGCGTGTGCGTCGACATGAGCCGCATGAACAGCGTGCTCACCGTCAATGTCGAAGACCTCGATTGCACCGTGCAGGCCGGCGTCACGCGCAAACAACTCAATCAGCAGTTGCAGCACAGCGGATTATTTTTTCCGATAGACCCCGGCGCCGACGCCACACTCGCCGGCATGGCCGCGACGCGCGCCTCCGGCACCAACGCCGTGCGCTACGGCACCATGCGCGAAAATGTGTTGGGCTTAACCGTAATACTCGCCGATGGCCGCATCATCAAAACCGGCGGACGCTCGCGCAAATCCGCGGCGGGCTACGACCTCACGCGGTTGTTCGTCGGCTCCGAAGGCACGCTAGGTTTAATCACGGAAGTGACGCTGCGCTTGTATCCGCAGCCCGAAGCCGCCAGCGCCGCGACCTGCACCTTCCCCACCATCGACGCCGCCGTGCGCACCGTGATCCAAACGATTCAACTCGGCGTGCCCATCGCGCGCTGCGAGTTGTTGGACGCGCTCACCATCAAAGCCGTCAACGGCTACAGCAAATTGGGCCTGAGAGAAGCGCCCATGCTGTTCTGCGAGTTTCACGGCACAGCCGCATCCGTCGCCGAGCAAGCGCAAACGGTGCAAGCCATCGCCAAAGAACAAGGCGGCATGGATTTCGAATGGGCCACGAAGCAGGAAGACCGCACGCGCCTGTGGCAGGCACGCCATGACGCCTACCCCGCGTGCCTCAGACTAAAACCCGGCGGCCGCGCCATGTCCACCGACGTGTGCGTGCCGATTTCAAAACTCGCCGAATGTATCGCCGATACCAATAAGGATTTGCAGGACACGACGATTCCGATTGCCCTATTCGGCCACGTCGGCGACGGTAATTTTCACCTCGCCATCGTGGTCGACCCCAACAACCCGGCGGACCTCGCAGAAGCCGAACGCGTCAACCACAACGTTGTCCACCGCGCGCTTGCGATGGGCGGCACCTGCACGGGTGAGCATGGCATTGGTTTCGGCAAGCTGGATTTCCTCGATGCCGAACACGGCAATGCGGTGCCGGTGATGCAGGCGATCAAGCACGCGATTGATCCGCGCAACATTTTTAATCGCGGGAAGGTAGTGCGCTACGCAGGGTAATTCGCGAACTGTAGGTTGGGGTGAGCCTGCGAACCCCAACAATTCTTATGTAGATCACAGTATTGCGCCATGCCAACCCTGGGTGATGTTGGGGTTCCTGCGTCACCCCAACCTACGAGCTGCCCCCGGCGAACTTGGTGTGATGTTGAATTCGTCCCGCGCAATAGGATTGCGCCCTACCTCGTTAACAGTAAGCGGTCTTTTAACCCCGTGCCTTGCATCATCTGCGCGATTGTGATGGACGCGGCAAGCGCGCGCCCCCAGGGTCAGGATGCCGGCAACGCAATCCGCCAAGGCAGCAACACCTCGTAATCGTCAACGGTCTTCGCCAACGGCAGCGCCGT
>JAYUAH010000784.1:0-2914 GCA_043741415.1 Betaproteobacteria bacterium | reverse complement strand
TCCGACTACGCCTCGGCTTTATGCGAGCCGGTATAAAACTGTGGCCAGCGCTGCAACACCCATTCGGAATTGTCCTTGTAGATGTGGCAGGAGTTCAGTTGATACGGTGGCTTGGTGATGGGTTTGCCGGCGTTGTAGGCGTCGCGCGCGCGGCCGGTGGCTTGAAACGCGGTGGTGGCGAGCGGCCACAACAGCTCAACCAGGTGCGTGCAGCCTTTGGTGCGGCCCAAACGCGAACCGACCTCCAGCCGCCAGCCCGGACCGATTTTCACGCCGATCAGTGATTTGAAATTCGGCGTGATATCGCCGCACGTCGGATACGGGCCATCATCGGTTTTGGCTTCGGCATCGTGAATCACCATCTCGAGATCGATGGTGAGGCGTATCCACATGGCATGCACGGGCTCGCCGGGTTGGCGCAGTGCATCGCCATTGCGCCGCGTGTGCGCGTACGACTTGGTATCGACCAGATGCGCTTCAATATCCCACAGACCGTCGTCGCGTTCATAGCCTTTGCACTCGATGGCGCGGGTGTGGATGGGTTTGCGGGGTTGGTGCGGTGACAGGGGCATGCTTACGCTCTCAATGCGGCGGTTTGCCGTGCAGGTAATTGATGCAATATGTGTTGCCGTTGTTCAGGTGTGTAACGTGTCCAGTACGAAATTTCGTGCAGCGTGCGGCCGCAGCCGATGCAATATGTGCTGTGCTGATCGATCACGCAGGTGCGCACGCAAGGTGATTCGAAATCGTCGTACGGATTACTCACGCTATTCTCACGTTAAGCTCACTTTATGCTCAAGCTGCCATTTTTGTGGCAATGGCTTTCGCAGCGCGCGAACTCGTGGGCCGACCGAGTACGCCGCAGATGTACTCGCCCGCGGCTATGAGTTTTACCATGTCGACACCGGTTTCAATGCCCAGGCCATCGAGCAGGTACAACACGTCTTCAGTGGCAACGTTGCCGGTGGCGCCTTTGGCATACGGACAACCGCCGAGGCCCGCCACCGAACTATCGAACGTCGAAATGCCGCACTCCAGCGCCGCGTAAATATTGGCAACGGCCTGCCCATAAGTGTCATGCACATGCACCGCCAGCCGCTCGATGGCAATGTGCTTCGCCACGGCCTCGATCACCGCACGCGTTTTGCCGGCGGTGCCGGCGCCGATGGTGTCGGCAATGGTGAATTCATAGCAGCCCAGTTGCTCGAACGCGCGCGCGAGATGCACCACGGCCTGCGGATCAACCTCGCCTTCGTATGGGCAGCCCAGGCACACCGACATATCGCCGCGCACCTTGAGTCCCTGCGCCAGCGCCTCTACGCACACCTCTGAAAAGCGTGTAATGCCTTCGGCGATGGTGCAGTTGGTATTTTTCTTGGAGAACGCTTCGGTCGCCGCGCCAAAAATCACCACCTCTTTGCAACCGGCGGCAATCGCGGCGTCGAGTCCCTTGCGATTCGGCACCAGCACCGGGTAACTCACGCCCGGCTTCTTTTTGATGCCCGCCATCACCTGCGCGTTATCCGCCATCTGCGGCACCCATTTGGGCGAGACGAACGCGGTCGCCTGGATCACTGAAAGGCCCGCATCCTGCAAGCGGTGGATGAGTTCGATTTTGACTGCGGTGGCCACGGGCTGGGCTTCATTTTGCAAACCATCGCGCGGACCGACTTCTACGAGGGTGACTTTTTTGGGGAGGGTCATGGGTTTCCTTAAGTTCGGTTTGCCACAGAGGACACAGAGAAAAATGCGGTAGGGTAGTAGTTGCAGTTCTCTGCGAACTCTGTGTCCTCTGTCGCTAAATGGGTTGTGGATTAGCGCTTTTTCTTGACCACAGGCTTCTTTGGTTTGGCCGGCGTTTCCACCCAACCGGGTTTGCGCTTTTCGAGAAAAGCAGTGAGGCCTTCCTGTCCCTCGGCGGTGGCGCGCACCGCGGCGATGCGGCGCGAGGTTTCGTCGAGCATGTGCTGGTCGATGTTCGCGTGCGCGGCGAGCGGGATCAACTGCTTCGCGGCCGCCATGGCTTGCGGGCCGCTGCTATAGAGCTGCGCAAGCATGCTGCCCACGGCGCCCTTGAGTTCGTCGTCCTCAACGATGTCATGCACCAGCCCGATGCGCCACGCTTCAGAAGCATCGAACGCTTCACCGCTAATGAAATAGCGCCGCGCCTGCCGCTCGCCAATCGCGGCAATCACATAGGGGCTGATCATCGACGGAATCACGCCGATTTTCACTTCGGACAAACGAAAGGTCGCGGTGCGTGCGGCAATCGCGATGTCGCACGCCGCCACCAAGCCCATGCCGCCGCCGCGCACCGCGCCGTGCACGCAGGCGATGGTCGGCTTCGACAACCGGTAGAGCGTGTGAAACATGCGCGCCGATTCTTGCGCAGATTTGTAATTTTGCGCGCGCGAGAACTTGGCACTCGCCTTCATGTGGCCGATGTCCGCGCCCGCGCAAAAACTCTTGCCCGCGCCCAGTAACACCACTGCACGCACCTTCGAGTCGGCGTCGAGCTTTTCCAGCGAGGCCGTGAGCAGGCGCGTCATCGCCGGATCAAATGCGTTGTGTATCTCGGGCCGGTTCAACATCACCGTGGCGTTGCCATCGGCGTCGACGCGTGTAATGACTTCGTTGCTCATGCGGATTCCTTGAATGAATAGCTGCGATTATACGCGGTGCAGACGTCACGCCTCACATGCGGAAAACGCCGAAGCGCGTCGGTTCAACCGGGGCGTTGGCCGCTGCGGACAACCCCAGTGCCAGCACGTTGCGCGTTTCTTGCGGGGCGATGATGCCGTCGTCCCACAGCCGCGCTGTGGCGTAGTAAGCACTCGACTGGCGTGCGTATTGTTCGAGTATCGGTGCTTTGAACGCGGCTTCTTCTTCGGCGCTCCATGTTGCGCCATTTTTT
>JAYUAH010000783.1:0-2915 GCA_043741415.1 Betaproteobacteria bacterium | reverse complement strand
GTGGCGGCGGCGTTGCAGGCGCCGCTGCCGCTGCCCGTGCTAAAAGTGTTGAGCCTGGGCGAGCCGCAGGTGCTGTCGCAAGGGTTGTCGCTGTATTTGCAGGCGTTCGATAACCAGCCCGGCGTCAGCGTGCCGTTTGCGGCGCTGGATTACGCGCGCGTGATCGCCTGGCTGCAAACGGCGTTGATGCTGGACGGCGCGGCACAGTATCCGCTGATGATGGCGTCGCAACTTTACGCGCAGGTGAACGATGAAGCGCGTCAGCGCAGCATGTGCGCGTTTGTGCAGCAGGCGTTTCTAGCGCAGCCCGATGTGCGCTGGCGCTGGCTCGCACATTGCGCGATCATGGCGCGCCATCGCCTGAAAGATATGCCGCTTGCATTGCGTTATGCCGAAGACATCGCACAGCATGCCGGCAAGGCATCAGGCTGGGCGCGCCAGATGCGGATTTTTTTGCTCGAAGACATGGGCGAAGTGGAGCGTGCCACCGTGCTGCTTGGCGGCTTGCTCGCCGGCAACGAGGTGAGTGACCCGAAAGAACTGCATTTTCTAACCGAGCAACTGGAGAAGTTGAAAGAAATTTCAACTTTAAAAAATGTCGAAAAATCGACGACTCCGTTGAAATCTCGATAGTGGCAACTGCGGGCAAGCAAGAAAGGGTCGGTAGAACCCGTGGCGTAGGGGTTAGCTTCGTTGTCATTTAAATATAAATTAGTCATATAAAACAATAGACTATGTTTTCCTTGTGATACAATTTATGAAGATTAGGGCGTTGTACGTCAAAACAGGTACAAAGCTTGCATCTCAAAAGTGACAAATTCTGGGAGAAGGAAGTCATGAACAAGCAACGTGGCTTTACGTTGATTGAAATCGCGATTGTGCTGGTCATTATTGGCCTGCTGCTGGGCGGCGTTTTGAAGGGGCAGGAACTGATTACCAGCGCTCGGGTGCGTAATTTGATTTCGCAGCAGGATGGGGTTAAGGCGGCTTATTTTGGCTTTTTGGATCGCTATCGTGCGTTGCCGGGGGACTACGCTCAAGCTATGACCAACATCAATGGCACTACGGTTTTTGGCAATGGCAATGGCCAGATTGAGGCTGCGGCAACGCCAGTAAGCAGTAGCGTTGCCACTGAGGATATTGCCGTGTGGGAACACTTGAGCCGCTCTGGTTTCATCAATGGCGCGTATACGCATAGCGGAACCTACTCAAACACCAGTGCTGCGACAAATCCTTACAGCATGTTTCTGGTTATGCGCTACGACAACGCGTACTCCGATTCGGGAACGGCCGCCACCCGCCACAACTTGAAGACCGGAAACCAGGTTCCTGCTGACATCATGGCCGAGATTGATCGAAAAATTGATGACGGCAATCCGCAGTCAGGAACCTTCCGATTTACGACGTTCTCTGCTACAGGCACCGCTCCAATTGCGACCAATTGCTTTAACGCGGGGCCCCCAGCCACATGGAAAGTAATAGGTTCTGTGGAGCCAAACTGCGGTGGCGCCAGTCTTTTCTAAGTATTTGTTTTTAAATAAAAAAGCCCGCAGCGTTGCGGGCGTTTTTATTTCCGCTGAACAAGCATTCGCCCCGCGCTAGTTTTGTCTTCGCTTACCCAAATGCAGTTGCGGATGCAGTGCCTTTTCATCGTCAGTGCGCTCGTCGATGCGGCAAAACGACGTGCGCAACAGGCGTTCGTGTTGCTCATGTTCTGCGCGCGTAGTTTAAGAGGCGGTGTGATGTGTAGCATCGATCATCGAAAAATGGACGTCGCGAAAGTTTCTTAACGTGCGCAAAATTCAAGCGCATTCAGACGGTCTTGGCATAGGCGTTCTGCTATACTTTTCCCATGAAATCAGCGATACGCGCGGCGATTCCGCCTAAAGCGAAACACACGTCGACGCAGCAAGGTGCAGCCGATGCGCTGGGCGTCGCGCGCCAAGTCATCGACATCGAGGTGCGCGCATTACAGCACTTGATGACACGGCTCGATGCCGGGTTTGTCACGGCGGTCGAAAAAATATTGAGGTGTACGGGGCGAGTCGTGGTGTGCGGGCTGGGGAAGACCGGGCACATCGCGCGCAAGATTGCTTCGACACTGGCGAGTACGGGTACGCCGGCCTTTTTTGTGCACGCGGCGGAGGCGGGCCACGGCGACTTGGGCATGGTGACGCGCGACGACGTGTTTCTGGCGTTGTCGAATTCCGGCGAAAGCAGCGAGCTGTTGGCGATCGTGCCGGTGATCAAGCGCCAGGGCGCGTTCCTGATTGCGATGACGGGCAATGCGACATCGGCGCTGGCGAGCCAGGCCGATGTGCATTTATACGCGGGTGCCGAGATGGAGGCCTGCCCGTTGAATCTCGCGCCGACGGCAAGCACTACCGTCGCGCTGGCACTGGGCGATGCGCTGGCCGTGGCGCTGATGCGCGCGCGCGGATTCACGCGCGACGAATTCGCGTTGTCGCATCCGGGCGGCGCGCTGGGTCGTAAGCTGTTGACGCTGGTGCGCGATGTGATGCGCACGGGGGACGCAGTGCCCTCGGTGACGGAATCGGTAACGGCGATGGATGCGATGCGTGAAATGTCGCGCGGCACGATGGGGATGACCGCCGTGGTGAATGGACAGCGCCAAGTGGTGGCGATATTTACCGACGGCGATCTGCGGCGCGCCATCGAAAAAGGCGTCGACTTGCGCGGCACGCCGGTAACCCAGGTGATGACGCGTAACCCGCGCACCATCGTGCCCGATCACCTCGCGGCAGAAGCGGTTGAAATCATGGAACGCAACAAAGTCAACCAGTTGCTCGTCGTCGATGCACAGGGCGTGCTGTGCGGCGCGCTCAATATGCACGATCTGTTTCGCGCCAAGGTGGTGTGAACTCGTGACCGAGCGCGATGCTAAATCCGAGGGC
>JAYUAH010000782.1:0-2918 GCA_043741415.1 Betaproteobacteria bacterium | reverse complement strand
CCATCATGCGCGTGGGGAAGCGCGCCGATACCGTGGTGATATAGCAGCCGCTCATGCAGTGGCCGACGCAGCCGACGGGGCCGGGCTTTACTTGGTCTTGCGCATCCAGCCACGCGATGAAGGCGCCGGTGTCGTCGGTGACGTCGGCATTGGTGAGGCTGTTCATCGAGGCCTTGATCACCGCGGACATCGCATCATTGCGGCGCGGAATGTCGAAGCGGCAGGTGCCGAGCCGGTAGTACATGTCAGGCAGTAAACAGAAGTAACCGGCCTTCGCGATGCGGCGCGCCATGTTGCACAACTCTTCGCGAAACCCCGGCGCGTCCATGTAAAAAATGATGCCGGGGTATTGCCCCGGCGCATCGGGGCATGCCGCAAATGCCGGGCATTTGCCGTGCTTGGTGGTGACCATGACGTTTTGTTCGATGAGTGCCATTGCAAGCTTTCCTTTGGTGGTGGGTCGTGTGTGAAGAGTGTGTGGTGCTACGCGGCAGCGCCGGCAACCACCGTCGTGCGGTGCATCAGCCGCGGCGTGGTTGCCGGATAATCAAACGTGGCTTTGTGTTGGGTCGTGCAATCGTCCCACATCACCAGATCGTGCTGGCGCCACTGGTGCAGGTAAGTGAACTCGGGCGTGATGCAATGCGCGGTGAGTTCTTTGATGAGGTCGCGGCTCTCGTCTTCGGGCAGGCCGATGATGCGCGCGGTGTAGCCTTCGGTGACATAAAGGCACTTGCGGCCGTTCACCGGATGCACGCGCACCAGCGGGTGTATCGCTTCGGGGTCGGCTTTGACAGCGGCGGTGTAATCTTTTTTGATGCCAGATTCCAGCGTCTGGGTGAGACGATGCAGGATGCTTTGCAGCGCCTGCAGGCCGTCGAGGCGTTTTTTCATGGACTGGGGCAGCGCGTCATACGCGGCCGAGGTGCTGGCGAAGTTGGTGTCGCCGAGCACGCGCCCGTTGACTTGCGGCACTTCCAGCGCACGCAACGCGGAGATCGCGTGCGGGTTCGCGAGATAAGCGCCATCGGTGTGCCAGAACACGCCGGCATCGTAGCTGCCGATGTATTTGCCGTTCTGCTTGATGTTGGACACCACAAAAATTTCAGGGTGGTTTACGTGCAGCACATTGGTGAGTTTTAACTTGCGCAACTCGCCGAAGCGTGCGCTGAAGCGGATTTGGTCTTCGTCGGAGAGCGCCTGACCACGAAAATAAATCACTTCGTGTTGGTAGAACGCATCGCGGATTTGCGCAAACGTTGCGTCATCGAGTGGTTTCGTTAGATCGGCGCCGATGATTTCAGCGCCGAGTGCGGCGCCGGTGGGTTTGACTTGAATGGTCATGGGGATGCATTCCGTGTGTAATCTTTTCGCGACCTTGGCATTTAGCGGCAATGGCTGGTGCGTGTCAATCGAGTTTCCAGCTTGCGGAATGGCGGCTTAACTTGCGGGCGCGAACGGGCGTGTACCAGCGCACACTGGCGACGATCTGCTACGATTGAACGAAAGGAGGCGATGCATGACTCAAAAATTCCGATTTGAGCTGGCGACGGTTTGCTGCGCGTTGGCGGCCAGCGGCGCGGTTGCGCAGACGCCGCCGCGCGCCACGTCCGCCGATGCAACGAAATATCCGACGCGGGTGGTGCGTATGCTGGTGGGCTATGCAGCGGGCGGTGCGGTGGATGTGTCGGCGCGCATCGTCGCGCAACGTTTGACGGAAGCGCTCGGCCAATCGGTGATCGTCGAAAACCGCCCGGGCGCCGACGGTAATCTGGCCAGCGATCTGGTCGCGAAATCGGCGCCGGACGGCCACGCACTCGCCTACGTGAGTGCGGGCCACACCATGAATCCAGCGATGTATCCGAAAACGCTGCCCTATCATCCGGTGCGCGATTTTGCGCCGGTGTCGATGCTCGCGGCCGGCCCGCAGACGCTGGTAGTGAATCCATCGCTGCCCGTGCGCAGCGTGAAAGAACTGGTGGCGCTCGCCAAAGCGAAGCCGGGCACCATCAACTTCGGTTCGTCCGGTTCCGGCGGGCCCATGCATTTATCCGGCGAGCTGTTGAAATCCGTTGCGGGTATCAACCTGGTGCATGTGCCATACAAAGGCGGCGGGCCCGCGGTGAATGATGTGATTGCGGGCCAGATCGAAATGACTTTCGTCGGCGCGCCGGCCAGCATGCCGCATATTCGTTCGGGGCGTTTGCGCGTGATCGCCGTGTCCACCGCCAAGCGCGCGGCGGCACTGCCCGATGTGCCGACGGTGGCCGAATCCGGCTATCCTGATTTTGATATTCCCGGCTACTACAGCGTGCTCGCGCCCGCGGGTACGCCGGTCGCGATCGTCGGTAAACTGCACACCGATCTGGTGAAAATTGTCAACCAACGTGAGGTGCGCGAGCGCTTCGCCACCTTTGGTGTGGAACCGGTCGGCAACACACCCGAACAACTCACGGCATTCATGACCGCCGATGTCGCCAAGTGGGCGAAGCTGGTGCACAGCATCGGATTGAAAACAGAGTGAGCTGCACCGGCAATCTGCCTTTGAATGAAATTATTATAAGTATTTGATTTTAAACAATATTTTATTATGAAAGCAATCCCATGAAAATCACCCGCGTAGAACCCATACTGATCCGTACGCCGCTGCTGCTCGACGGCGCGGTGCCGCACGCCAGCGGCGCACCGAAGCTCGATGTGCACACCGTGCTGGTGAAGGTGGAAACCGACGAGGGCGTCATCGGCTGGGGCGAAGCGTTTTCCAACGCGGGCTGGCAGGCGACGTGTACTGCGATTGCGCAAATTGTCGGCCCGCGCGTGGTGGGTAAAGACCCGGCGCAGATCGCGCAGATTCAGGCGGACTTGCATCGCGGCCTCTACAACACCGGCCGCAGCGGCGCGGTGGTGTTTGCGATTTC
>JAYUAH010000781.1:0-2924 GCA_043741415.1 Betaproteobacteria bacterium | reverse complement strand
CGGTGTCGGTGAGTGCTTCGTATTTCGAGTTCGTTAAATCGAGTGTGCCGGAACACTCCACCAGTTTGAACGGATCGGCGTTTTCGTAGAGGCTGTGCGAGGCAATGCTTTGCGGCGTGCAGCGCAACGTAGGGTCAGGCGCTTCGACTACGAAATGATCCTTGCGCACCCACGCGAACATGCAGTCCGGCGTGCGGCGCTGCACGACCGAGGCCGCGCCGCACTCGAGAATTTTTGCCATATGCCACGAAATGCCCTCGGGATAACCGCGCATCACCGGCATCGCCGCAAAAATCGCGGTGTCGCTCGAACGTCCGGCGAGAATAATATCGGCGCCGGCGTTGAGCGCCTTTTGCCACGGCTCCGCGCCCATCATGCCGACAATGTGCGCGCTGCGGTCGATCACCGCTTCGTTGAATTCCGGGGCGGGCGACAGCGGCTTGATACGGCCTTCGCGCAGGCGCTTTTTCAGGTACGTCTTATCCTGCTCGGCGTGGATAACAGCCAGCTTGAAGGAAAGTTTTTCCTCCACCGCAATTTCCTTGGCTAAGGCGACGGTTTTTTCAAGTTGTTCATTGCTGCCACCAGTGCCTGCAGTGCCGATCAACAGCGGCACTTTGATTTTGCGCGCGCCGATCATCATCAAGCGCAAATCGCGTTTGATCGCGGCCGTCGGAAATGCCGTGCCGCCGGAACCGAGAAACTCCGGCCCCGGATCGGTAGAGCCCGCGTCCGCGCCGATGAAATGCGGCTTCAATTCAAGGCCGCGCTCAAACGAGCTTTCGAGAAAGCCCGAGCCGGTGACGCCGGTGGGTGCGAGTACGCGTAGTTCATCTTGGTCGGCGGTCATGATCAGGGTTCCGTGCGAATTCTTAAAGTTTGCTTGAGGGCTGGGCATTGCCGCGCAGGCGTGCACGGCGACGCGGAACGCCAATGGGAGCCGCGATGCTACCGAGCGCGCGCGGCAGCCGTCAAGGCATGTGACGAAGTGGGTGACGATTAAGCGCCACATTGTGTTAATTGCGGCACGTGCGTGGCGCGGGTAATCTCAGGGCTTCGGTTTCGGGAGTGATTGATGAGTGGATGGGGCATCACGTTGGCACGCACGACCGTTCTACTGCTTGCGAGCGTGTGCGCTGGCGCACTGGCACAGACGTGGCCCGCGAAATCCATACGCTTCGTTTCGCCCTACGCACCCGGCGGCGGCAGCGACATACTCGCGCGCAGCATCGGGCAAAAGCTCTCGGAAAATCTCGGTGTGTCCGTGGTTATCGACAACCGGCCTGGCGCGGGCGGCGTGATTGGCACGGAAATCGTTACCAAATCGCCACCCGACGGCTACACGCTGATGCTGGGCACGCCGGCGCCGATTACCGTGGCACCGTCATTGTTGAAAAAAATGCCGTATGACCCATTGCGCGATCTGACGCCGATTACGCTGGTGTCCATCGTGCCGGCAGTGCTTGCGGTGCATCCATCGGTACCGGCGAAGTCGGTCAAGGATCTGGTGGCGCTCGCAAAAGCACGCCCCGGCCAGATGACGTATTCCTCATCCGGTAACGGCGGCACCGCGCATCTCGCAGGTCTGATGCTGCAAACCATGGCCGGCATCGACATCATCCACGTGCCGTATCGCGGCACCGGTCCGGCGCTTACTGCGGTGATGAGTGGTGAAGTGACCTTCACCGCGGGCAATATCATTTCGTCGCTGCCGATGGTGAAGTCGGGCCGCGTGCGTGCGGTGGCCGTCACCAGCGAGAAGCGCTCGCCGGTGTTGCCGGAGGTGCCTGCGGTGGCGGAGAGCATTCCCGGATATTCGGCAGGGCCGTTCTATGGCGTGCTCGGCCCAGGGCATATGCCCGCTGACTTGGTGAACCGCATCCGTGGCGAGATCGTGAAAATTTTGCACGCACCCGAAATGAAAAACCGCTTGAGCGCCGAAGGCGGCGAGCCCATCGGCAGTACGCCGGAGGAATACGCCGCCATGATCAAAGCGGAAACCGCGCGCTGGGGCAAGGTGATTAAAGCGGCTAAAATACAGCCTGAATAAGTCATAAAATTTGCTTCCCATGAATGCACCGAATCAAACCACGCCGAGTTTTGCCGGCGTAAGCTGCGAAGACGCCGTGCGGCGCGCGCGTGAACTCGTGCCCGCGCTGCGCGAACGCGCCGCGCAAGCCGAGGCTGCACGCGTGATGCCGCTGGAAACCGTAGCTGACCTGCAAGCCATCGGGGCCGTACGCGCGCTGCAACCCAAACGCTGGGGCGGCATGGAGCACGACTACATCGCCTATATCGATATCCCGATGGAACTCGCGCGCGGTTGCGCCTCGACGAGCTGGAACGTGGTCAACCTGATGATCCACAACTGGATGCTCGCCATGTACGACGAGCGCGCGCAGGCCGAAGTGTGGGGCGCTGATCCGGCGGTGTTTATTGCCGCCGGCATCGCGTTTCCGCAGGGGCGCGCGCAAAAGGTCGATGGCGGCTATGTGATCAGCGGCAAGTGGAATTTTTCCAGCGGCGTGAATTTATCAGAATGGTGCATGCTCGCGGTGATGGTGAGAGGTAACGCAAGTGAGAGCAAAAAAGTTGTCGATTACCGCATGTGCCTGCTGCAAAAGTCGCAATACGAAATCATCGACGACTGGCACGTGATGGGCATGCGCTCCACCGGCAGCATGTCGGTGGTGGCCAAAGACGTGTTCGTGCCCGACTACAAGGCGCTGAGCATGCTCGATGCGCGCGGCGGTGACGGTTTTCCCGGTGCGAAAACCAATGCCAATCCGCTGTATCGCGTGTCGCTGCAGGCGCTGGGCGGCCACGGCATCGCCGCCACGGCGGTGGGCAACGCCATGGCCGCGCTCGAACACACGCGCGCGCTGGTGAAGGAGCGCAGCACTAATTACACCGCGTCGAAAATG
>JAYUAH010000780.1:0-6901 GCA_043741415.1 Betaproteobacteria bacterium | reverse complement strand
GAGAACAAAGTGTCACTGGGCTTCGTCGAAGGATTAAACAACAAGATCCGCGTCATTCAACGTCGTGCATACGGCCTGCGCGACGAGGAGTATCTGCGTTTGAAAGTGCTCACGTGTATGTTGCCCGCGCTTTAAAATGACTCAAATTCACCCATTCGATTTCCTGAAGAGCCTTTTTTCTTAAGCCAGTTACCCTTGCCGTAGAGACGCACCAGCCGCTTCAATTCCCGAATGCCGCGGCCTTTTGCGATGGTTTCAACATTCAGCGACGGTGGGATAACGCTAATCATAGCGCCATCCTATTGACTAGTCCTTACTTGCGTCAACTCACAATCAGGCTGTCTTGCGTGCCCTAGGCGTTTTCTTGACCGCCGCCGCCGGCTTTTCCACTGCAGTCTTTGCGCTGGCTTTCGCCCCCGCCTTCGGCTCCCGCGGCGCAAACTCAAACGTCACCTTGCCCTCGGGCCCGCGCACCAAAAACGCCGAAAACGGCCGGCCCTTTTTGCTGATGAATTTGTGCAGCAAATCGGTCTTGCCGTCTTTCAAAAGCTTGGCGACCTGCTCGGGCTCGATGTTGCGCTGAAGAATGATTTTGCCGGTGCGGAAGTCGCAGGTGCGCGGTTGCGCGGCGGCTTTTTCGCAGAGGTAGGCCATGCCATGACTGTAGACTTGCCCGCCGCATTTGGGGCAGGCGCCTACCGATTCCTGACCGGTGAAATCCACCGGCTCCGCGTCTTCGTTGGCTTGGCCGAAATCAAATTCGAATTTGAAGTCGTCGGTGAATTTGATGTTGGCGGCGAACGGCCGGCCCAGGCGGCTGCGAAATCCTTGCAGCGGGCCGATGCTTTTCTTGTCGATGAGTTCATCGATTTCCGCCGGCTCGAATTGCCGCCCGGCGAGTATGCGCCATAGCGAAAACTCGCATTTATCGCATTGGAATTTTTTGTAGTTCTCTTTCAGCGTGCCGCCGCAACTGGGGCACTTCGCTTTCAAGGTGGCGTAATCGCCGGGCACGGTTTCGCTTTCGTGTGCCTTGGTGCGCTCGACGATGTGGCGCGTCATTTTCGCGATTTCCTTCATGAAGGTGTCGCGCTTGAGCTTCCCTTGCTCCATTTCTTTGAGCTTGTATTCCCACTCGCCGGTCATTTCAGGCGACGCCAACTCGGGAATTTCCAACCCGCGCAACAGCGTAATCAGCGAAAACGCTTTGGGCATGGCTTGCAACTCGCGCCCATTGCGGATGATGTATTCTTCGGCGAGCAGTTTCTCGATGATGACCGCGCGCGTGGCCGGGGTGCCGAGGCCGCGCTCTTTCATCGCGTCGCGCAACTCTTCGTCTTCCACCAGCTTGCCGGCGCCTTCCATGGCGGACAGCAGCGTCGCTTCGTTATAGCGTGCGGGTGGTTTGGTTTGCGTGGCGAGCACGGTGATGTCTTCGGTCTTGGCTTTTTCGCCTTTTTTCACGGCGACGAGGTTGGGCGAGTCGCCGTCTTCGGCGGCAGCCTTGCCGTGCACTTCCAGCCAGCCGGCGTTGACCAGCACCTTGCCTTCACTTTTGAACGCCTCTTTTTCCACGCGCGTAATACGCGTGGTCACCAGATATTCCGCGCTCGGATAAAACACCGCGAGGAATTGGCGCACCACCAGATCGTAGAGTTTTTGTTCGATCTCACTCAGCGCTTTGGGCGCCTGTGTGGTCGGGATAATCGCAAAGTGGTCGGAAATTTTTGCGTTATTAAATATGCGTTTGTTGGGCTTGACCCAGCCTTGCTTCAAAATCTTTTTCGCGAACGGCGCGTACGGTGTGCCCGACATTTCGTCGAGCGTGGCTTTCACCGTGTCGAGATAATCTTCCGGCAGCGCGCGTGCGTCGGTCCGCGGATAGGTCAGCACCTTGTGTTTTTCGTACAGCGCTTGCGCGATCGACAGCGTGGTGCGCGCACTGAAACCAAAGCGGCCGTTGGCAGCGCGCTGCAAACTGGTCAAGTCGAACAGCAGTGGCGAGGCCTGCGTCGTCGGCTTGCTTTCTTCTTCGATGATGCCGGGCTGGCCTTCGCATTTGGCCTTGATCGCCTCGGCACGTTTTGCATCCCACAGGCGTTCGGCGCGCAGATCTACATTGGCCGAATCGCCTTCACCTTCCTGATCTTTTTTCGCCTTGGCGAATTTTTCGTCGATCCAGCGGCCCGCGTAATTGCCTTCGCTGACACCAAACGTCGCATGCACTTCCCAATAATCCTTGGGCACGAAGCGTTTGATTTTTTCTTCGCGCTCGACCAGGATCGCCAGCGTCGGCGTTTGCACGCGGCCCACCGGCGTTTTGTGAAAGCCGCCGCTCTTGGAGTTGAACGCGGTCATTGCACGCGTGCCGTTGATGCCCACGAGCCAGTCGGACTCGGAGCGGCAGATCGCGGCGTCCGCCAGCGGCAGCATTTCCGCGTCGCTGCGCAGGTGCTTGAAGCCTTCCTTGATCGACCCGGCGGTCATCGACTGCAGCCACAGGCGCTGCACCGGTTTTTTGCTGCCGGCGTAGCTGGCGATGTAACGGAAAATCAGTTCGCCTTCGCGGCCGGCGTCGCAGGCGTTGATGACGCCGGTGACGTCTTTGCGTTTTAAGAGTTTGGTCAGCAACTTGAGACGCGCTTCGGATTTCTCAATCGGCAGCAAATCAAAATGCGGTGGAATCATGGGCAGGTTGGCAAACGACCATTTGCCGCGCTTGACCTCGAACTCTTCCGGCACCGAGATCTGCACCAAGTGGCCGACGGCGGACGACAACACAAAGTCGTCGCTTTCGAAATAGTCGTCGTGGCGCTTGAAGCCACCGAGCACGCGCGCGATATCGCCGGCCACGGACGGCTTCTCAGCGATAATGAGTTGTTTTGACATGGTTTTTTCTGGGTGCTCGCGCTGAAAATGTGTTGTTCACTGCAACAAGCGGAATAAAAAGAGGCGCAGATAATAAGAACAAATTGGCCGCGAGCGCAAGCGCCATCCACCACAGCGGCCACAAAGTGACTACTCACAGTAAACAAAAAATTGTTTAAAATCAAATACTTATGATATACGCTGCCACAGCCCGCCGGGCAGCGCCGCAACCGCCCCATCCATCTCCAGTTGGATCAATGCGGCACTGACTTCATGCACCGGCAGTCCGGCGCGGCCGGACAGGGTGTCGATGTCGCAGGGGTCGTACGCCATATGCGCCAACAAGGGATGGGTGGCGGCGCCTGCAGTGGGCTGTGACGGCCCGCTGGCGGGCACGGGCAGGCGCAGCTCGCTCAATATATCCGCCGCGTCGTCCACCAGCTTGGCGCCCTGTTTAATCAGTACGTGGCAGCCTTTGGAGAGGGTGGAGTGGATCGAGCCGGGGATGGCGAACACGTCCTTGCCCAGTTCATTACTGAGGCGCGCGGTAATCAGCGAGCCGCTGGAGAGTGCGGCCTCTACCACCAGGCAGCCACGGGTCATGCCGCTGATCAAGCGATTGCGGCGCGGAAAATTCGCCGCCAGCGGTGGTGTGCCCAACGGAAATTCGGAGATGATCGCGCCCTTGTCCGCAATGGCGTGCGCCAGATCGCGATTGCGCGCCGGATACACTTTATCCAGACCGGTGCCGACGATGGCAATGGTCGAAGACACGCCCGTCAAGCCTCCGCGATGCGCCGCGGCGTCGATGCCGAGGGCGAGTCCGCTCACTATCGCAAGCCCCGCGTTGCTCAACGCGGTGGCGAAGGCTTCCGCCGTGAGCTTGCCCTGCGCGGTGGCGTTGCGGCTGCCCACGATGGCCATTGCCGGTTGATTTAAAAGGTCCAGCCGGCCTTTCACATACATCAGCGGCGGCGGATCGGGGGTGAGCAACAGTGCTTGCGGATATTCGACGTCGGCCAGCGTGACGACGTGATTGTTGCTGTCGACGAGCCACGCTTCAACCGCGGCCGGATCACCGAACATTTCACCGTCGAGTATGGCATCGGCGATTTTGCCGCTGACCACGCGCGTGAGCGCGCTGCGGCTGGCGTCGAGTACCGGTTCGGGGCCGCCAAACGCAGACAGCAGTTTACGAAACGATTCGCCGCCGAGGCCAGCGGTCAGCGACAGGCGCAGCCACGCCGTCAGGTCAGCGGCAAGTGGCATGGGGTCTTTCTGGTGCGCGCTACGCGAGGGCAGCGCGCCTGCGCTTGCTTAAGGCGTGGTGAACACGTCGTCAATACCGACGGGCAGGTCTGCCTGCATCACCAGTGCGAACGACGCACGCTCGAAGGTGCGAAACACCATCACCAGGCCGTAGCGTTCATTGGGAATCTTGGCTACGTCGGCGTCGTTGACGGCGACGGGCTTGTCAAAAATCACCGGGCTTTCGCGCACATTAAGCCGCTGTTCGTAATAGGTGCGCCGCGCGTCGTTGCCGGTGATGCCGGTGCGGCCGAACATCGGGCTGGTGCGCAGTGAGTAGCGCGCCGAGGTGGGGCTGCGATACAGCGCCAGCACGTGGCCGACTTCCAGGCCGTCTTTGGCGCCGCGCGAAAGCGACACCACAGAATAGCGCCCGGTTTCGTAGAGATTGTCCGCCAGGGACATCACGCGTCCGCGCACCTGGCCATCCGGTGCGCGCGGGGTGTAGGCAAACACCGGTATGTCCTTGCTCACCGGAATCAACCGATCGCCGGTGAGAATTTCCTGCGTGGATTTGGTGATCTCAATGCGGCTCACTTCGCCGAACTTGCGCACCACCGCTTCGCCCAGATACAGGCCCATGTAGCCCAGTGTGGTGCCGGTGTCGGGATCAACCAGGCGGTCGCCGCGGCGGTAGATATACCAGTTCAAGCCCTGGTTCTCGGTCAGACCTTTGACATACGCCAGGTTGCCCGCGCCGACCACCACGCGCGCTTCTTCGGTGGCCATGATTTGCGGCGCGTTGTCGAGCTCGTTTTCACCCAGCACCATCGGGCGCGAGATGAAAGGTTCGATCGCCGTTGGCGAAATGGTGGGCACCGCCTGCGCCAAGTCTTCAGTGCGCACGCGCGGCACCATGCGGGCGCTATCGTCCACCCGCAGACGGCCGCTGGCGCGATCCAGTACCAGCACATCGCCCGGATAAATGCGATGCGGATTGCGCACTTGCTCGCGGTTCATGTTCCACAGCTTCGGCCAGTTCCAAGGACTGGTGAGATAGCGTCCCGAGATGCCCCACAAGGTGTCGCCGCGCTGCACCGTGTAGCGATCCGGCGCGTCGGCCTTCAGATCCTGCGCCACGGCCAGCGCGGCCCAAGTAACGGAGGCAGCTATCAGCAGCAGCGATATAATGCGGTTTTTCATGGACATAGCTACACCTCGATGAATAGTCTCAGCCGCCAGCAAACCACAAACTGGCGGCATGGTAGTGGCCCGGCGCGGTAAAAAAACGCCAAAAGCACAGAATAATGGTTCCAAATAGCGTTGCTGTGTTACGGCTTTGTTGTACCGGCGCAACATCACACTTTGGATTAAATTCTGCATCTAGTTAATTCTATTAGCAAGACTTTTTGTGACCAAGCTTCCTATTTTGCTGTACCCCGACACCCGTTTGCATACCGTGGCTGCACCCGTAGCCGAGGTCAATGACGAAATTCGTAATCTAATCAAAGACATGGGTGACACTATGTATGCGGCACCGGGTGTTGGTCTTGCCGCAACACAGGTGGATGTGCACCTGCGCGTTATCGTCATCGATACATCACCCACGCGCGACCAGTTGCAAGCCTTTATCAACCCGCAATTGATCGAGGCCACCGGCGTAGCGGACTGCGAAGAAGGCTGCCTGTCGGTGCCCGGCATTTACGAAAAAGTGAAGCGCGCGCAAAGCATCCGCGTGCGCGCGCTGGGGACAGACGGCGCGCCCTTTGAACTGGCAGCCGACGGCCTGCACGCGGTATGCATACAACACGAAATGGATCACCTGGAGGGTAAGGTATTCGTCGAAAAGCTGTCGCGGATGAAGCAGCAGCGTATCCTAGCCAGGATCAAAAAGCGCAAGCGCGACGCGCCATAAGCCTGATCGTAGCCGGCACGCACGAACCTGCGGCGGCCATCAACATCAAAACAGCGGTCGCGCAGCGACTGCCAACCCTGGACCCGCATGAGGCTTATTTTTGCCGGAACGCCCGAGTTCGCCGCAGTCGCCTTGGAAGCGCTGATCGCAGCCCAACACGACATCGAGTTAGTGCTTACTCAGCCGGATCGGCCCGTCGGACGAGGACTAAAATTTTCACCGAGCGCTGTAAAAAAAATTGCACAGAAACAAATACTTAGAATAGAGCAACCGCTTACTCTCAAAACGCCAGAAGCACGCGATTTGATCGCTGGCGTTGAGGCCGATGCGATGATCGTCGCCGCCTACGGATTGATCCTCCCCCAAGCTATTTTGGCGCTGCCGCGCCTGGGCTGCATCAACATTCACGCCTCGCTGCTGCCACGCTGGCGCGGTGCTGCGCCGATACAGCGCGCGTTGCTTGCCGGCGACCGCGACACCGGCATCACTCTGATGCAAATGGACGTAGGCCTCGACACCGGCGGCATGCTGGTCCAACGCGCCCTGGCTATCGGCAGCGAAGAAACCGCTGGCGAACTGCACGATCGACTGGCCACACTCGGCGCACAACTTATCGTGGCGACGCTGCCCAGTCTGCCGCCGCCGGTCAAGCAGGATGCGTCGCTGGCCACCTATGCCGCCAAACTGACCAAGGAAGAAGCCGTGATCGATTGGAGCGAAACTGCCGCGATCGTTGCGCGCAAGGTGCGCACCTACAACCCGCTCCCCGGTGCTGCGTCCACGCTCAACGGCGAACGCATCAAGCTGTGGCGCGCGCGCATCGCTGATGCCGGCGCGGGCGTCCCCGGCACGGTTTGCGACAGCGCGCCC
>JAYUAH010000779.1:0-2927 GCA_043741415.1 Betaproteobacteria bacterium | reverse complement strand
AGCGCCGTGGGCGCTCGCGTGCATGATCTGACGGCGTTGAACAGCGATCTCGAAGCCATGCTGGCGCTGCTCGCTCTGATCGATGATTACGTCGGCGTCAGCAACACCAATATGCATTTGCGCGCCGCGGTGGGTAAAGCCGCGCGGGTGCTGGTGCCCGCGCCGGCGGAGTGGCGCTGGATGGCGTCGGGCGCAACGTCGCCGTGGTTTCCGGCGTTTGGGGTGTACCGGCAGTCCATCAACGGCGAATGGGATGCTGCACTGAAAAACCTCAAGCAGGATTTGTCTGGCGCTTAGAAAATCCGTAGCGCTGCGCCGGGTTGTCCACCATGACGCGACGGCGTGTAGCGGCATCAAGCGCCAGTAATACCAATTCCATTCCATCAGATCAATAATTATTCGTCGTTCTCTAAATGAAAATTGTCAGCTCACTGATGAGCTATTGAAATAGAAATGGAATAACGTGTTCATCAAATGCCCAGTCCACCTAATTGTTTTTCGGGATAGCGCGTGCCGGCTGCCGCGTGCAACGGAAAAGCGGCGTTCAAACGCGCTATCTCATCCTCGCTGAGCACGATATCGAGCGCAGCGCAGTTTTGTTCCAGATAGTTGCGCCGCTTGGTACCGGGTATCGGTACGACGTCCGAGCCTTGCGCTAACACCCAGGCCAGCGCAACTTGCGCTGGCGTGCAATGATGCGCCGCGGCTATGTCTTCGATAGGTTGCAGTAAGTATTTGTTTTTATTGATATTTTCTGCACCGAACCGCGGATGGTCGCGGCGCCGGTCGGCGGGCAGCAGCGCGTCCAGCGTCTTCATAGTTGCCGTCAAAAAGCCGCGCCCCAGCGGCGCGTAGGCCATGAACGCTATGCCCAGTTCACGGCACGCGGGAAGAATGTCGTGCTCGACATCGCGGCTCCACAACGAATACTCGGTCTCCAGCGCGACCAGCGGATGCACTTTATGCGCGCGGCGTATCGTGTCGGGGCCCGCTTCAGAGAGTTGCAAATAGCGCACCTTGCCTTGTTCGACCAGACGTTTCATCGCGCCCACGGTGTCCTCGATCGGCACGGTGGGATCGACGCGATGCAAGCCGTAAATATCGATCACGTCCACACCGAGCAGCTTGAGACTTTTATCGCACGCCTGTGCCACGTAATCCGGATGCCCGCCGCTGAGCGCGGACTTGACACCCGCCAACGCCAGATTGCCGAACTTGGTGGCGATCAACACCTTGTCGCGTCGGCCTTGCACCGCTTTGCCGACCAGCGCTTCGTTCACGCCGGCGCCGTAAGCATCCGAAGTGACAATCAGATTGACGCCAAGATCAATCGCGCGGTGGATGGTGGCAATCGACTCCGCGTCATCCGGCTCGCCGTATGCAATTGACATGCCCATGCAGCCCAGACCCATCGCCGAAACGTGTGGGCCGTTGTTACCTAATTTGATGGTGCGCATCGCGACTCCTAAAGGTGGTTACGTGCCGTCGGTTAAGCACGCGTTCAATGCGAATTCCGTTTGTTGCAGATCGGCGGTAAAGCCATACGATTCGCTGAGGGTGCGGCCTTCGCGTAACTTAACCGCATCGGGCACCACATGCCAACTCGCCACGCCCAGCGCGCTCGCCAGCCGCGCAAATTCCGGCTGCTGCTTGGTGGCCAGTATCAAGCATTTGCGCGCACCTCGCGCAAAAATCAGATTCGCCAGATTGGCGCCATACGGGCCGGCAATGATTTGCGCAGCAGCGGCATAGCGCATTTGTTCCTCGAAGCTATACGTTTCCGGGTCGATCGCTACGAAGCCGTGGCGTTCGAATAATTGCACCACTGCATCCTCATTGAGCAATGGTCGATCCTTCGCTTTGCGGCGCGCGAGATACAAGCGGCGCGCACTGTCTTGCGCAGGTGCCTGCAGATGCGCGCGCACAAAGTTCAGGCCCGTGACGCTCGTCGCATGATGAAAATAAGCGGTGGTGCAATAGGTGAGTTCGCGGCATTCGAGACGCACGTGCGCACGGTGCCGTATCAAGCGGCTGTCGGTGATGCCCATGGCTGCCAGTGATGCCAGTTGATACGCGGCGGCGTCGCCATGCAGCACGATCGGCTGATCGCCGTATTCAGCATACGCAGCCAAACGCGGCAGACTGCCAAAAAACCACGCCGCGTAATTCGTGGTGGCGGGCAAATAAAGCGCAGCTTCGTTAACGCGTGCGGTTTCGCGATGCTTCACCGCCAGTATGATTTGCCGCTCGGAGGCGGCGATGCCCGGAAACGCTGGCGGCAGATGGTCGCATAACTCGGCGTTGTTGTAGCCGATGTTGTCATTGAGCAACTGGCCGTTGGCGGTCAACAGCAGATTGGGGGCAACGGCGATGCAGCGTTCCAGTTGCAGCACACGCAATGGCGGTGGACGGTACGGTGCAGCCCAGTGTGCATGCTGCGGCAGCCCCTCTAGTAAGCGGGCGGTCGACGCAACCTCGGCGTCCTCGTGCGTGGCGAGTTCGCGCACGCCGGGCGCGGCGGCACGAGGGTCCAGCAGCGGATAGGCAACCACGGGCGCGGGCGCGCCCGTGAGTTGCAAGTAGTTGCGCGCAAACTTGGTCGCTGCGGAAACATTCCCTTCGCCGAGCTTCAACGCGGCGAATTGTCGGGCTTGCTCCGCCTCAACCATCAGGCGCTATTTGGCGTAAGTCACCGTGACATCACCCACGCCGTCTACGTGTCCTTCGAGCTTGTCGCCGGGTTGCACCGCCCCCACGCCCGACGGCGTGCCCGACATGATGAGGTCGCCGGGGCGCAGCGTAATCATTTTCGATAAGTATGCAATCGTCTCCGGCACGTTCCAGATCATGTCGGCCAAATCACCCGTTTGCTTGACCACGCCATTGACCTTGAGCGTGATCGCGCCTTTGGCCGGATGGCCCACCAT
>JAYUAH010000778.1:0-2932 GCA_043741415.1 Betaproteobacteria bacterium | reverse complement strand
CGCTGCTGCTCACGCAACAACGCATCGTCATCTCGCGAAAAATTATCGAGCAATTGCCGCAACTCAAATGCATCAGCCAGACCGGCCGCAACGTGAGCCACCTTGACGTCGCTGCGTGCACCGATCACGGCATCACCGTTTCAGCGGGCGGGCACGATGGCAAAAGCCCCTACACCACCACCGGCGAACTGGCGTGGGCGTTGATACTCGCATCGCTGCGGCACATTCCGTATGAAGTCGAAAGCTTCAAGGCAGGCAACTGGCACTCCACCGCCGGCACGCGGCTCTATGGCCATACGCTGGGCATTTACGCCTTCGGACACATCGGCAGCGGCGTCGCACGCGTGGGCAAAGCGTTCGGCATGAACGTCATTTGCTGGGGCCGCGAAGGCTCACTCGGACGTGCCAAGGCGGAAGGCTTTGAAGCTGCCGCCAGCCGCGAAGCCTTCTTCGAGCAAAGCGACGTCATCAGCCTGCACATGCCGTCGAACAAGGAAACCAAAGGCATCATCACCGCTGCCGACCTTGCACGCATGAAGCCCACTGCGCTGATCGTCAACACCAGCCGCGCGCCGATTATCGCGGAAGGCGCGCTGGTGGAGGCACTGAGAAAAGGCCGGCCCGGATTTGCCGCGGTTGATGTTTATGAAGAAGAGCCCGTCACCGGCGCCAATCATCCGCTGCTGAAAATGAAAAACGCGCTGTGTACGCCACACCTGGGTTATGCGGAAAAAGGTAGCTACGAGGCGATTTACGCCGGCGGCGTGGAGCAACTGCTCGCTTATGCAGCGGGCAAGCCGATCAATGTGTTGAATCCGGAGGCGGCGGGGAAAAAATAGGAACCCAGCTTCCGTATTCTCCGTAGGATGGGTGGAGCGCAGCGCAACCCATCACAGCGATGGTGATGTTCAAACTTGCGTTGTGATGGGTTTCACCCATCCTACGGAAACTTGGCTATCGCGTGTGTAGAAAATCCCAGCGCAACTCCGCACGCGCCAAAATCGCATCCATATCCTCGGCGAGCACATGCCGCGCAGCGATCAACTTTTGCGCGGCAGCTCGCACGGCATCCAGATACACCGCACGCGACGCGTAACGCTCGGCAATCGACAACCGCGGATCACCGCTCTTCTCGCGCTCGGCACGCGTGCGTGCGAACACCAGCGTGGAGCCGCGCATTTGCATCAAATCATCCGGTGCACCCTGATCCGGGTGGCGTGGGTTCCAGCCGGTAAAGGTTGCCAGCGGCGCGGCGGTTTCTACCGGCACGATGCCTGCGACTTCATTGCCATCGGCATCTATCGCCGACACACAGGCTTTGTATTGCGCGCCCGCTTTTGGCGGATAAGCCGCGATGCCGCGCTCGATGTCGGGCCCGAAATCCAACGCGGCGGGCCGCACAAAGCGCCCGGCAAACGTCACGCCCGGTACCTTGCGGAAAAACGGTCCCAGCGGCTCCGGCTGCACTGCTGTGCCGTCGGCAAGACGCGGAAACGCACTCGCCGGCGGCGCAATATTTTTGCTCACCCACTGATCCAGATTGACCAACGCCCCGCGCAACAACGGCGCGTAATCGACGATGTTGAACATATGCGCGCCGCGTGCACCCGTGTTGGCATCGGTGGGCGGTGGCGGTATTGCGCCCGGTGTGTGCTGCGTGCCGGCAAATAAATAAGTACGCGCGAATTCCGCCGGCTCGGCGTCGCGTGTGCCTGAATCATCGGTGTGAATCAGTGACGCGTCGCCGCGCCAGTATTCGGCGGCGGTATTGGTGGCAAAAATTTTCGGTTGCTTTCCACGCGCGCGCAATTTTGCATACATACCTTCGTCATTAAACGGCGGCAAACCACCGACCGTTCCTTGCGAGTTGAGCGACGGTTGCCCGAAACGCAGATTGAATTCACCCTGCCGCCCACCGGCCACATGCGGCCACACGGCATCGAACACCATGCGTCCTTGTTCGTCCTCATCCAAACCGAGATGCAGCATCTGCCGCAAAAAACGCCCGCTCTGCGACACGCCAAATAGATACGCGCGTTCAAGACCGCCCGCGCAAGGATTGCCGCTCGCGGCATCTCCCCAGCGCAGAAACGCCGCCGTATCGCGCACCGCCAGAAAACTCGCGCCCACCAGCAACGGATTCATTGAGCGATACACCACGTCATAAATCACGCCCGGCCTGAAACCGCCGTCCACCGTGATGTGCCCAGCATCGACAAAGTGCCACGCCGAACGCGGCACGTTCACCACCGCGGCGCCGCCGTGCGCGCGCGACGTCATCCACGCTTGCGGATCGTTCAAATCGAGCGCGGCATTGGGGAGGTGATAACGGTCGGCCAGCGGTAACGACTCGGCGGGCTCATTCGGCCGCAAACGGCAACGCACGAAGCCCGTCACACCGGGCACGCGCGGCACCTCCAGCGCCATCAAGCCGTCCCGACGCGGTACGTCGATCTGCCAACCCACCCACGCCACGCTGTAGCCTTGGCGCATTAGAAAGCCGTTGCCGAAATCCTTCGCGGTGGTCGGGTCCGGTACGCGCGGCGTGCTGTTGAACATTTCAATCGCCACCTTGCGGCCGCGATTAGGCACGTCCAGCAGCAGCGCGCCATTACCTTTTTTCATGTCGACGGGCTTTAACACATAAAAATCGCCGGCGAATTCAACCAGCCCTTGTGCGTTGCGCGGCGCGAGCGTCATGTCGGTGACGCGCTGATGCAGCGGGTGCGTCGGATCAACCGCGAAGCGTATGCTACCTGCGATTTTTTCGTAGGCGCCGCTGTTGCCGAAGGGTTTGCCGTCGAGGACGGTGGCGCGGGTTTGGATGTCGAGCGTGGTGACCATGGGGCGTGCTCTCTGATTACGCGATAAAGTGCGAACACGAATTGTAATCCGTTACGCGCCCGCATTCGGCATAATGCGCATGAGTATC
>JAYUAH010000777.1:0-2934 GCA_043741415.1 Betaproteobacteria bacterium | reverse complement strand
CCAGGTGCGACATAAATCGCGCCAGCCAATTGAAACCACGGCCCCACAGCCCATGCGCCACGCGGTGCAGCAGCATGGCGTGAAAACCGGGATAGCAGGTGACCACCTCCCAGGTGTTGCGCGCGGCCGGGTCGCGCTCGAACACCACGGCAATCTCTTCTTTCAGGCGTGAAAACAAGGGTTTGAGTGGCGCTCAGTGGTTGAAAATAAATAACATACTAATTTTATCATCTATTGCGGTATTTAATAAAAATTTCAATAAAAACAAATACTTAGGTATTTTTGGGTTGGCGCAAGGTGCGCACCACGCCGCGCAGTATGTTGACCTCTTCCGCCTCCAGTTCAGCGCGCGCGTACAAGCGGCGCAGACGCTGCATCAACTTTTTGGGCTGCTGCGGATTGAGATAGCCGGTTTCCACCAACGCACTTTCGAGATGCGCATAAAAACCTTCGAGCGCTTCGTGACTCGCCAAGGTGCGCGGCTTGCCATCGAGCGCACCGCCCACGATAGCCTGCCGCAATTCGTAGGCAAACACCTGTACTGCAGCCGCTAAATTAAGTGAGGCATATTGCGCATCGGCGGGTATGGTGGCGATCATCTGGCACAGGCTCACTTGCGCCGTGGTCAGGCCATAAGTCTCATTGCCGAATACCAGCGCCACCGGCTGCGTTGCGGCCACGGTCGCGAGGCGCTGCGCAGCACTGCGCGCAGTCACCTCGGGCGCCGACATCGCACGCGTGCGCGCGGAGCACGCCACCGCCAGCGCCACGCCCGACAAGGCCTCGCTCAGCGTTTCGCACACGCGCGCGTTTTCCAGCACGTCGGTGGCACGCGAGGCGCGGCGCGTGGCCTCCGCGCACGGATAACCGGCGGGCTTAACCAGCACCAACGCCGACAAGCCCATGGTTTTCATCGCCCGCGCCGCAGCGCCGATGTTGCCGGCGTGATGTGTTTCGCACAGCACGATACGGCAATTGGCCAGTGAGTTTTTGAGCGCGTCACTCATATCACGTACAATGCACGACTATTCACGATTCACTCCTCACGGCCTCCAACATGCATCCCATGCTCAATATCGCGGTCAAGGCCGCGCGCCGTGCCGGCGCCGTGATCAACCGCGCCTCACGCAATCTGGATGTGCTGGCGGTGCGCGAAAAAGCCGCCAATGATTATGTATCCGAAGTGGATAAAGAAGCCGAGCAAACCATTATCCGCACGCTGCTCGAAGCCTATCCGAAGCATTCGATTCTAGCAGAGGAGTCCGGCGAAACTAACACGCAGGCCAGGTCAGACTATCAATGGATTATCGATCCGCTCGACGGCACCACCAATTTTATCCACGGCTTTCCGCAATATGCCGTTTCCATCGCCCTGTCACACAAAGACGTGATCACGCAGGCGGTGGTGTACGATCCGTGCAATAACGATTTATTCACCGCCACGCGCGGCGCGGGCGCCTATCTCAATGACGCGCGCCTGCGTGTCGGCAAGCGCCTGCAACTCAAATCCGCGCTGCTCGGCACCGGCTTTCCGTTCAAGGAACACCGACACATCGACGCCTATCTGGCGATGCTGCGCGACATCATGCAAAACAGCGCGGGTGTGCGCCGCGCAGGGTCCGCGGCGCTCGATCTCGCCTACGTGGCTGCGGCGCGGCTCGATGCGTTCTGGGAAATCGGTCTCGCACCGTGGGATATCGCGGCAGGTTCACTGTTGATCACGGAAGCCGGCGGCGTAATCAGCGATCTGCAGGGCAAAGACGGGTATCTTGAAAGCGGCAATATCGTCGGTGGCAATCTCGCGCTGCACGAACAACTGGTGGCGCAACTGGCGCCGCATCTGACGCCGGCGCTAAAGGTGAAGCCGGCGACCTCTTGAGCATAACGTAGGGCACTGCAACACCCTCCCTCACCCTCGGTCCCTCTCCCCGAGGGCGAGGGAGGAAACCACCCTTCTCCCTTGGGGAGAAGGGCCGGGGATGAGGGAAATTGTCGGAGCCGCACTCAGTGTCACAATTTCTGAAAATTCCAATAGTCGTCGCAATCGGGCTTGCAACCCTCTCACTAACCGCAGCCGCGCAAACCCCCTGGCCCACGCGCCCGCTGCGGCTGATTGTGCCGTTCACGCCGGGCGGTGCATCAGACGTTGCCGCGCGCATACTTGCCGAACAGCTCGCGGCACCTTTGGGCCAAATCGTGGTGGTGGATAACCGCACCGGCGCTGCCGGCGCCATCGGCACCGAGATTGTCGCGCGCGCACAGCCGGATGGTTACACGCTGCTGTCGATGGATATTTCGCTTGCCGCCACCGCGGCCCTGAGCGCCAACAAAGCACTGTCGACAGCGCTGCGCTACGACGCCGCGCGCGATTTTCTGCCGCTTACACAGGTGATGCGCATACCGTTCACCGCCGTGGTGCATCCATCGGTGCCGGCAAAATCGGCAGCCGAATTCATAGCGCTCGCCAAAACGCGCAAGCTGAGTTTCGGCTCGGCGGGCGTGGGCTCGGCCGCGCATCTGGCCGGCGAAATGTTTCGCACGCTCGCCGGCATCGACCTGACGCATGTGCCGTACAAAGGTGCTGCCGCAGCCGTGGCCGATACGCTCGGCGGACAAATCGATTTAACCTTCGCCGCCATCTCGACGACCATTCCACACATCAAAGCTGGCAAGCTGCGCGCGCTGGGGGTGTCCACCGCGGACAAGCGCTCGCCGCTGTTGCCCGACACACCCACCCTGGTTGAAGCCGGCGTCGCCGGTTATGACGTGGCGTACTGGACGGGCATCGCCGCGCCGCGCCACACGCCCGCGCTGATTGCCGAGCGGCTAAATAGCGAAATCGTGCGCGTGCTGCGCAAGCCCGAGATGGTGGCGCGATTCACCGCGCTGGGCGCCGAAGTGATCGGCTCATCGCAAGCCGACGCCGCAAAGTTC
>JAYUAH010000776.1:0-6928 GCA_043741415.1 Betaproteobacteria bacterium | reverse complement strand
CGGAATGCGCGCGCGGATGCGTGCTACACCATCGCGCATGCCCTGCGCTACCACATCAAACGTGGCATTGCCGTTGCGGCTGAAATCATTCGTACCTTCCAGCCAAATAATCGCTTTCACACCCGACAATGTGAGCACATCGCGCTCCAGCCGTGACAAAGCCGACGGCCCGCCCGGGAAAGGCTGCGGTGGCGGATACACCGCAGGCCCCACCACCTGATTGCCGCCGATGCCGGCATTCACCACCGCCACCCGGTTGCCGTACGCTGCACGCAGCCGGCGATCCAGCACGTCGGGCCTGCGGTCGTCGCCATTGATGGTGGACGCGGTGCCATCGGTGATCGAGTCGCCGAACGCCACCACCGCATATGCATCGCTATCGTTACCGTCAGCACGCATGTCGAGCGCATCCAGAAAAAACCACGCGGCGCTGGCGAACGGAAATGCAGCTTCGTTCTCCTCATGCCCTTTTGCACCCGCGCCCGGCCACGTCACGTACGAGGACTGCAGCGCCTTCGCGTGCCACGTCATCGGCCCGCTTTCACCAACGACATGAAAACTCACCGCGAGCTTGCGCCCGGCCAATTCATTCGACGCCGCGTCGCGCACAAACGGCAATGACACCGCATCACTCCACGCCGATTGTCCCGCTGCAACGGTGACGCTCGACTTGCCGCCAAACATAACCGCGCGCTGGGTACCCGCGGTGACTTCCGCACCAGAATTTTGCAAGCCGACATACACGCCATCAAACGTCACCGGCTTGGTGCCCAGCGCATTCGACAGGCGTATGCGCGTCTCGCGCCCCCACAACGTCGGCCGCACAATCATGCGAAAGGTTTGCTCGCGCGCGCCCTGCGCCGCATTCGGAAACACGCGGCTCATATCGGGCATCGCCGACGGATTGCCGATCGGATACGGCCCTTGTATCGATGCGGCCCAGCTCACCACCCATTTTCCGTCCAGCGCTCTGCTATTACTCATGTTGGCACAGGCGGTAACCAAAAATATCGCAAGCACTGCAAGTACACGCATGACGCTCCCCTTTTGATTTTGTAACGTTCAATCGATCCATCAATCCAGCCGCTTCGCGAGGCCCAACTCCTTCAGCGCATCGCGCAATTCCACATGCACCGCATCCAGATAACGCAGCGCATCGCGGCTGTTGCGATAATCGCTTTCCCAGTGATTGGCGTCGAGTGCTTCCTTCCATTGCGGCTCGCGCGACTGGCGCTCGAACACATCATCCCAGAAAGCAATCTGCTCCGCACTCAAACCTTTGGGCGCCCATAGCCCGCGCCAGGTGTTGAACGTGCCATTGACGCCTTGCTCCTTCCACGTGGGTATCGCCGCGAACGGGCCGGTGAGCCGCTTGTCCGACGTCAACGCAACAATACGCACGCGCCCCGCTTCGAGATGTTTGGTGAGCGGCCCCACGCTGCCCAAATGCACATCAATATGGCCGCCGAGCAGCGCGGTGAGCGATTCGCCCGACGATTGAAACACCGGCGTTTTGAGCCGGCGCGCATCCACACCCGCCGCTCGCGCCGCCATCACGTAAGCCACATGGTTGTTGCCGCCGATGGCGGTGACACCTGCCGCAATTGATGACGGATCTTTTTTCAAATGCTCGATCAAATCGCGTCCGCTCTTAATCGGCGAATCCGCACGCACCGCAACGCCGATGTAATCGCCGATCATCACCGCCAGCGGCGTGAAATCGCGATGGCGCTGCGCACTGCCGCCGGTGATGTAATTCAGTTGCTGTGTGATCGACACCACGGCGATCACCTGTGCGTCGTTGGTTTTTTGCGCGAGATAATTCAACGCCACCGTGCCGCCGCCACCCGTTTTGTTGACCACCACGCCGGCCGTGAGCGTGAGTTTGCGCTCCTGCCAAATACGCTGCATCAAGCGGCCCACCGCATCGTTGCCGCCGCCGGGCGCGTTGGGGATGACGATCTCGATGGGATTGGCGGGTTTCCATTCGGCGGCGGATGCGGCGGCGACTACGGCCGCGGGCAGCAGCGCAAGCAGGAACAACAACGGGCGCATCGAAATTCTCCTCGTGGACTCGCCGGGTGGATTGCCGGCGACTCGGTGCTATCATAATTGCAATCCACACGCACAGCCATCGTACATCGCCCGCAAGGAACTGCCATGTCCATCACCGTTAGGCCGCTGACCCCGGTCTTCGCCGCCGAAATCACCAACATCGATCTCACGCGCACGCTCGATGACGCCACCTTCGCCAAAGTAGAAAACGCGTTCGAGACCTATTCCGTGCTGGTGTTCCCCAAGCAAAATCTCGACGACGACGCACAGATCGCGTTCAGCAGCCGCTTCGGCCCGCTGGAAACCACGCAGGGCCACATCGCCAACAACTTCACCGTGAGAAAAGTATCGGTGATTTCTAATCTCGATCCCGACGGCCAATTGATGAAGGCCGACGATCCGCGTTTGATTTATCGCATCGGCCAACGCAACTGGCACTCCGACAGTTCGTTCAAGCGCGTGCCGGCGAAAGCCTCGCTGCTGCATGCACGCAAGCTGCCGCCCAGTGGTATCAATGGCAACGAGGGCGGTCAAACTCAATTCGCCAGCCTGCGCGCCGCCTACGACGCGCTGCCGGAATCACGCAAGCGCGAGCTTGAAAACAAAGCCGCAATTCATCACTACGCCTACTCGCGCCGCAACGACGGCATCCAGCTCACCAATACAGAAGAAGACAAACGCTTCCCGCCGGTAGCGCAAGCGATCATCCGCGCCAACCCGGTGAACGGCCGCAAAGCGCTCTACGTCGGCTCGCACGCGTCACACATTCAGGGCATGCCCGAAGAAGCCGGCCGCGCGCTGCTTAAAGAATTGCTCGACCACGCCACACGTAACGAGTGGACTTACCTGCATCACTGGCAAGTCGGCGACCTGGTGATGTACGACAACCGCGCCGCGCTGCATCGCGCGCGGCCCTATGCCATCACCGAGCACGCGCGTATCCTGCACCGCACCACCGTGGCGGGCGAAGGCCCGACGGTGCATTAACAACAACCGCTCTCGAAAGGAACATCATGGCCGACCCCGTCATTGCACAAAAAGCGCCCTACCCCGTTGATCTAGCCCCCGGCGATTATTGGTGGTGCGCTTGCGGCCAGTCGAAGAAGCAACCGTTTTGCGATGGCTCGCACAAGGGCACGGAATTCACGCCGATGAAATTCACTATCACCCAAGCCGAGACCAAGCGCTTGTGCGGCTGCAAGCACACGAAAAACGCGCCGTTTTGCGATGGGACTCACAAATCGCTGTGATCGCTTGCGCACAGGTGGCGGCCCGCGTGCCGCCGCAAGGCCGCAATTTGCATCGAATCGCACGCATCGCCAATATATCGTAAGTATTTGATTTTATTCAATATTTTATCTAGGAAAATTCATGAACGCCACCGAACAAAGACTACGCATGCGCGCCATCCTCAACGGAACACAATGCCTGTCGCCCGCCAGCGTGTACGACGGCTTGTCCGCGCGCATCGCGCAGGACGTGGGCTATACACTCGGCATACTCGCAGGCTCGGTGTCGTCGAACAGCACGCTCGCCGCGCCAGATTTGATTGTGCTGACGCTCACCGAATTCGCCGATCAAATCCGCCGCATCATGCGCGCGTCCGATATTTCGCTGCTGGTTGATGCCGATCACGGTTACGGCAACGCGTTGAACGTGATGCGCACGGTGATCGAGTGCGAGCATGCGGGCGTGTCGGCGATGAGCATTGAAGACACCACACTGCCGTTGCGCTTTGGTCAGGAAAAAGACGAACTGATTTCCACCGCCGAGATGGTCGGCAAACTCAAAGCCGCCGTCGCCGCGAAAAAAGATCCCGTCACCGTGATCGCCGGACGCACCGCCGCGCTCAAAGTCGAAGGGGTGGAGGGCACCTGCGCGCGCGCCAAAGCGTACGCAGCCTGCGGCGTGGATTGCATTTTTGTCGTCGGCGTCGAATCGCTGGATCAAGTCAAAGCGGTGCATGCCGCATCGGGGCTGCCGATTATCGTGGGCTCTGCGCCGGCATCAATCACGCGCGATGAGTTCTACGCTGCCGGCGCACGCGTGCTGCTGCAAGGCCATCAGCCGCTGGCCGCGGCGGTGAAAGTGCTGCGCGAGATTTACACCCATCTCTACAGCGGCGGCGCAGCGGCCGATCTCAAATCGAAAATCGCGTCGAATGAAGAGATGGACAAAATGACGCGCAACAGCGAATACAAGCAGTGGATCAAGACGTTCATGAAGTAAAGCGCCAACCGCGGAGGCGCAAAGAAAACACGAAGGACATGCAAAAAGCTTTTGATTTTCTTTGCGTTTTCTTTGCGCCTCTGCGCCTTTGCGGTAATGAATTTGAATTTAACGTAACCCCCCATGGATGAAATCGTCCTTCAGGCCATGGCCAAATGGCCCAACGTGCCTGCCGTCTACGGCTGGCTGGCGCTCGATCGCCGCGGCCACTGGCTGCTGAAGCGCGAAACCATCAGCAACGATGCGATGAACGCCTACATCAGCCGCAACTATCAAGCCGACGACGCAGGCCATTGGTATTTTCAGAACGGCCCGCAGCAGGTGTTTGTCGATCTCGATTACACGCCGTTTGTGTATCGCGTCACCAGCGCGGTGAATGCGCCGCTGGCGATGGCCACGCACACGCATGCCGCCGTCAACACACTGCTGGGTGCGTGGGTCGACGAGCACGGCAGTGTGCTGCTGCTCACCGATCGCGGCGCCGGCGTGGTGCACGATCAGGATCTTGATCCTTTGCTGATGGCGGCTATGATCGATGTCAACGGCAATGTCATGGAAGAATCCACATTCGACGAACTGCTGCCATTCATCGAGCAGCAGCAACCGATACCGTTGTGGATCAAGTTTCGCGATTCCAATATCCGGCTGGAACCTATCCGCAGCGCGGATGTACCCCGGCAATTTAAATTTAATCCGCATCCCGCCGAGACCCTCACCACGCAATAAGGACACCATGCCCTCCAGCGAAGCCACCTTGATGGACAAATGCATGAAAGCGTGGCGCTTTCTGTATCGCCGCGGATTCATCGAAGGCTTCGGCCACATCAGCGTGCGGCTGCCCGGCACCGACACCTACATGCTGACGCGCCATTCACTCGGCCGCATCATCGTGCCCGAGGACATGCTGGTGTACGACATGAGCGGCACGCAACTCGCAGGCATTGGCGACCGCCCGGGTGAGGCGCCGATTCATCATGAAATCTATCGTGCGCGGCCCGATGTCAACAGCATTATTCACTACCACGGCATGCACGCCACCGCGTTCAGCACCAGCGCGGAACACACGCTGCGCCCGATACACTTGATGGGCACGCTGTTCGCCGACGGGCTGCCGATTTACGACGATCCGCGGCTGGTGAGCACCACCGAGCGCGGAGTCGCACTGGCCAAAGCGCTCGGCCCGCATCGCGCGGCGCTGCTGCGTGCGCACGGCGGCGTAGTCACCGGTATCGATATCGAAGATTGCGTCACCGGCGCTTTTTTCCTCGAAGAAAATGCGCACCGCGCGTATCTCTCGTGCACACTGGGCAAACCGCTATGGATCGATGCGCAAGTGGCGAAAGATGCCGCCGCGGAACTGATCCGCACACGCGGGCCGATGCGGCGGGTGTGGGCGATGGTGGAAGTGGAAGGCGTTGAATAACACTGGAGGCATCAGCATGATCGATTTACGCAGCGACACCATCACCCGTCCTACCGAAGCCATGCTCGAATCCATGCGTGAGGCGAGCTACGGCGATGATTCGCGCGACGGCGACGCGACCGTGATGAAGCTCGAAGCCCTCGCCGCCGAGCGCACCGGCAAAGAAGCCGGCGCGTTCATGCCCAGCGGCACCATGACCAATCTGGTCGCGGTGCTCACGCATACGCAGCGCGGCGGTGAAGTGCTGCTCGAACAAACCTCGCACATTCTCAATTCAGAACTCGGTGGCATTGCCGCGTTATCCGGCACCTTTCACAAAGCCATCCCCGGCCAACGCGGCGCCATGGACCTTGACGTGCTGCGCGAAAAAATCCGCCCCATGACGCGCAACAATTTCGCCACCGCACTGGTGTGCATGGAAACCACTCACAACGCGGCCGGCGGCACTGTGCTGCCGCTCGCGCATATGCAAGCGGTGCACGCGCTCGCGCACGAACACGGCGTGCCGCTACACACCGACGGCGCGCGGCTCTTCAACGCCGCTGCCGCACTCAACGTCGATGCAAAAACCGTAGCGCAGCACACCGATAGCGTGTGCTTTTGCGTCTCCAAAGGATTGTCGGCGCCGGTGGGTTCGGTGTTGTGCGGCAGCACCGCGTTCATTGAACGCGCGCGTGCGTTTCGACGGCTGGTCGGCGGCAATATGCGTCAGGCCGGCGGCATCGCCGCGGCGGGCATCGTTGCACTGGAGACGATGGTCAATCGTTTGAAGGATGATCACGCGACTGCAAAGCGCCTCGCGATGGGCTTACACAAAATCGATGCGCGACTGTGCAACCCTGCCGATGTGGAAACCAATCTGCTGCGCGTTGATGTCTCGTTCACCTCGCGCAGCGCGGCGCAATGGTCGGCTGATCTCAAGCAACTGGGCGTTGCGGTGAGTCCGGCTGATCCGCGCTCATTGCGCTTTGTAACCCATCGGCATATCGACGACGCAGCAGCGGATCAGGCCTTGTCTGCATTTAATTCGCTTTGGCATCGCGCTCAGCACGCTTAACACCACCAAGGAGTTAATATGAAAAATTGTTTAAAATCAAATACTTACGTATTTATTACCATCACCGCTTTTTGCGCCTGCATGAACGTAGCGCACGCCGCAGCCAACGAAGCCGTGCTCGCATTGGCAAAAAAAGAACAACCGGCACTGATCGAAACGCTGAA
>JAYUAH010000775.1:0-6946 GCA_043741415.1 Betaproteobacteria bacterium | reverse complement strand
GCCGGCGGGGCTCGCGCATCTGTCGCGAGCGTACGGCACGCTGCCGCTGGCGGACACGCTGGCGCCGGCGATACGGCTCGCGCGGGATGGCTTCGCTGTGGATGGCCGCTATGCGCGCATCGCGAAAATTCGCGAAAGTTTTTTGCGCACGCTGCCAGAAGCGACACGCGTTTTTCTGGCGGACGGCCAGGCCCTGACGCAAGGCTATGTGCTGAAGCAACCCGAACTCGCGCAGACGCTCACGCGTTTGGCGACAGAGGGCGTCGCCGGATTTTATGCGGGACCCGTGGCGCGCGCGCTGGTGGATAGTGTCAATGCGGCGGGCGGCGTGTGGCAGATGTCCGATCTGGAACGTTATCGCGTGGTGGAGCGCGAGCCCATACGCATCCGCTATCGCGGGGCGACCATTACCACCGCGCCGTTGCCCTCCGCGGGCGGAATTGCGCTGACGCAGGCGTTTGGCATGCTGGAACATTTGAAGCTCGCGGGCGTGTCCGATGCCGAGTCGGCACACACGGTGGCGGAAGTGCTGCGGCGCGTGTTTCGTGATCGCATGCAATTGGGCGACACCGATCAGGTGAAAGTGCCTGTCGCGAGTCTGATAGAAAAAAATTATTTGAAACAAATCATGACCTCAATATCATCGAAAGCGGCCACGCCCAGCGACAATCTCGGCCAGCCGTCGGGCGAAAAAGCCGAGAGCTACAACACCACGCACTTTTCAGTGATCGATAGCGCGGGTAACCGGGTCGGTGCGACGCTCACGGTGAACTGGATTTTCGGTTCAGGCCTGGTCGCCAAGGGCACGGGCGTGTTGCTCAATAACGAGATGGATGACTTTACGCTGCGCGCTGATCTGCCCAACAGTTACCGGCTGCGCGGCAGCGCCGCCAATGCCATCGCGCCGGGCAAACGCCCGCTGTCGAGTATGACGCCGACCTTTGTGGAAGACGAACGCGGTGTGTTGATCCTCGGTGCGCCGGGCGGCTCGCGCATTGTGAGCATGGTGCTGCTGGGCGTGCTCGAACATCTGCGCGTACCTGAGGTGGACGTAAAACGTCTGGTCGCATTGCCGCGTTACCATCATCAATTCTGGCCCGACCGTATTGAAGTCGAGCCCGAAGGCTTCAGCGCCGAATGGCGCGCCGTGCTGCAAGGCAAGGGGCATGCGATTCAGCAGTCGAGCCGCAAGTGGGGCAATATGCAAGCGGTATTTAAATCGAAAAAAACCGGCGAAGCACAAGCGGCCAGTGATCCGCGCGGATCGGAGTTGGCGTGGTATTGAATGGCATGGTTCAGGATTGCGTTATCGCGGATTGAAGATTGAGTCACATCGCGCTCAATCCTGAGTCCTCAATCCTGTATCATTCCGCCTCATGAAACAGACCTTTCTGGAATTCGAAAAACCGATTGAGGAGCTTGAGGCCCGCATCGAAGAACTGCGCTTCACGCAGGACGATTCGGCGCTGGATATTTCCGAAGAAATCAACAAGCTCGGCAAAAAAAGCCAGCTACTGACCAAGGACATCTACGCCAAGCTCACCGCATGGCAGATTTCGCAGGTGGCGCGGCATCCGCAGCGGCCGTATACGCTGGATTACATCAACAGTCTTTTCGCCGGCTTTGAAGAGTTGCACGGCGACCGCACCTTTGGCGATGATGCGGCGATTGTCGGCGGCGTCGCGCGCTTCAACGAGCAGAACGTGGTGGTGATGGGCCATCAAAAAGGGCGCGATACCAAAGAGCGCACCCTGCGCAACTTCGGCATGCCCAAACCGGAAGGCTATCGCAAGGCGTTGCGGCTGATGAAGCTCGCCGAGAAATTCGGCATGCCGGTGTTTACCTTTATCGATACCCCCGGTGCATATCCGGGCATCGAGGCCGAGGAGCGCGGCCAGTCCGAGGCCATCGGCCGCAATCTGTATGCGATGTCGGAATTGAAAACGCCGATTATTTGTAGCGTCATCGGCGAAGGCGGATCGGGCGGCGCGCTGGCGATTGCGGTGGGTGATGTCACGTTGATGTTGCAGTACTCGACCTACTCGGTGATTTCGCCCGAAGGTTGTGCGGCGATTTTGTGGAAGAGTGCGGACAAAGCGTCCGAGGCCGCCGAGACCCTGGGCATTACCGCCACACGCCTCAAAGCGCTGGGCCTGATCGACAAAATCGTGGCGGAGCCGCTGGGCGGCGCTCATCGCGATCCCGATGCGATGATGCTGTCGATGAAAAAAGCACTGACCGAAACGTGGCGCCAACTGCGCGACAAATCCGTGGACGAGTTGCTGGCAGCCCGCTTTGAAAAGCTGGTGAGCTACGGCAAGTTCAAGGAAGTCGAAAGTAAGTAATGCCAATTCCATTTCATCAGATCAATAATTATTCGTCGTTTTCCCAATGAAAATTGTCAGCTCATTAATGAGCTATTGAAATAGAAATGGAATAAGGCGCGCGTGCTGCGCGAATCTCCTGTGATAGCGGCTGCATCATTGTCTTCATTGAATTGCGCAAGGCTATCCACTGCAACGGTCGATACGCTGATGCCGATTGTGGAGCGCGCCTTGTGCAGTCAGGTGGCGCGCGGTGCGCGCCTGTGCGTGGGCTTAAGCGGCGGCGTCGATTCCGTGGTGCTGCTCGATCTGCTGCTGGCGATAGCGCCGCGTCATCAATGGCAGGTGTCGGCGATGCATGTGAATCATCAACTGAGCCCGCATGCAACGCAGTGGGCGCGCTTTTGCCGGCGGCTGTGCCGCGAGCGCGGCGTGCCGCTGCGTGTGGTCAAGGTCGACGTGCCGCGCGGCGATAGCATCGAGGCGGCGGCACGCGCGGCGCGCTACGCGGCTTATCGTTTGCAGCCGGCTGAGAACCTGGTGCTGGCACAACATCAGGATGACCAAGCTGAAACCGTGTTGCTGCAACTGTTGCGCGGCGCGGGCGTGAAGGGTCTGGCGGCGATGCCGTTTGTGCGTGAGGACGCGGTGCGACCCGGCTTGTGGCTGCTGCGGCCGCTGCTGGGTGTCACACGGCACGAGATTGAGCGCTATGCGGCAGACCAAGCGTTGCGCTGGGTGGAGGACGACAGCAACCATGATGTCTACTACCTGCGCAATTTTCTGCGCCAGGACATCATGCCGCGGATTGAAGCGCGCGTGCCGCAGTACCGCGCGACGTTGACGCGCGCGGCCGCTCACCTGGCGGAAGCGTCGCAGTTGCTGGATGCGCTGGCTGCACTCGACAGTGTCGGCGCGTTGCATCAAGACACGCTGGCGGTAGCCGCGCTGAAATCGTTGGCCGACGCGCGCGCGCGCAATGTGCTGCGTTATTTTCTGACGACGCAAGGGGTGCGCATGCCTGACGCACGGCGCCTCGATGAAGCCTTACGTCAGGCGCTGGCGGCGAAAGTGGATGCACGAGTGTGCATCGCGCTCGGTGCGCACGAGTTGCGGCGGCACCGCGGGCTGTTGCATGTGGTGCCGATAGTGTCCGTAGTGCCGCAGCCGGCGCCCGATTTTTCGCAAGCGTGGTGCGGCGAGCGCCGCATGGTGATTTCCGCATGGCACGGGGTGCTGGACATGCGGCGGCGGCGCGGCGCCGGCATTGATCTTGAAAAATTGCTGGTGAAACCGGTGACGCTGCGGTTGCGCCAGGGCGGTGAAAAATTGCAGCCCGATGCTGCGCGTCCGCGCCGCCCGCTCAAGGATTTGTTCCAGTTGCACGGTGTGCCGCCGTGGGCGCGCGACCGCGTGCCGTTTTTGTGGTCGGGCACGCGGCTGGTGTGGGTGGCGGGTGTGGGCATTGATTGCGCCTTTCGCGCGCGCACCGGCGCGCCGGGCGTGATGCCGCAGTGGCTCGAGCGTGAGGCGGGCGCGGCCGCCACCGCGCGCGCGAAAAAATCATGATGTCGCGCATTGAAAATTGGACGTATTGGAAGCGCGCGCTGCTGTTTGCATGCGTTGCGTTTGTGATCACCGCCGTGCTCGAATATAGCGATGTGTTTCGCCAGTTCGATTATGACTTGTTCGATTCGCTCAGCCGCGTGACGGCGCCCACCGTCAATTTCGATGACGTGGCGATCATCGATGTCGACGAAGATTCTCTCGCGCAGTTGCAGCCGAAGCTGGGCGCCTGGCCCTACGACCGCGAGGTTTACGCACTGGTGACTGCTTGGTTAAAGCGCGCGGGGGTGCGCGCCATTGCGTTTGATATGGTATTCGCGGAATCGCGCAAGGGCGATGATGCGTTTGCGGCGGCGCTCGACGAACGCGTGGTGCTGGCAGCCGCGGCATTGCCGTTTACGTTTGAGCGCGATGCCGCGTATCACTTGCAGTTGCAGAAAAAATCCTGGGGATCCGCGCCGCCGGCCGATGTTTTTCTTTTGACCGATTTGACCTTGCCGCACGCGCAACTGACTGCGCGTACGCCGATCGGCGTGGTCAGTGCCGATACCGACCGCGATGGCGTGTTGCGCCGTGTGCCGCTGGTGTATTCGGCGTACAAGCAGCTCGTGCCAGGTTTGGGGCTCGCGCTGTGGCATGCCGAGGCTGTGCCGAAACTGGATATCGTCGCGGGACGCGTGAGCGTCAATGGCCAGAGTTGGCCGGTGTCCGCGCGCGGCGAAGTGCTGCTGCGCTATCCCAAGAATCTGAGCGGCCTGCGCGCCTTACCGTTTTATCAAATCGTGCTGGCGGCGTCCGGGGTCGCGGGGCTGGAATCGCTCGGCACGTCGTTGCGCGGCAAGCGCGTGGTGATCGGCAGTTCGAGTGCGGCTTTGGGTGACTACAAGCAAACCCCGATGGGACGGCAGCCCGGTGTCAAGATTCAAGCCATGATCGGGGCGTTGCTGGCGGGCGGTCACGTGCTCAAGCCGCGCGCGTGGCAGTGGGAGTTGTTGTTGGTGTCCAGTGTGTTGTTGCTGGTGCTGTTGATCGGCCATCCGCGCGCCCAGCCGAACATGCTCGTGCAGTGGGCGGTGTTTCCGTTAGTATTTGTTTTTGTTGGGTTTTTTGGTACGGCAGCGATTGCGGGCGCGCAGGCTATTGGTCTGTTATTCGCGATCTGCGCGGGAGTGTTGACGCATCTCATCGGGCTCTTGTTCCAGCAGGTGCAACTGTTTCAGCGTAACCAGCGGCTGGAAATGGAAAAGCGCGCCGCGACGCAGGCGGACGCGTTGAAGAGTCAGTTTCTGTCGCACATTACGCACGAGTTGCGCACGCCGCTCACGGCCATCATGGGTTTTAACAATATCAATTGGCACGGCAGCGATCTGGGTCGTGATCAGCGGATGAAAAACAGCGAGATCGTCGATCGCAACTGCCAGCACATGTTGTCGCTGGTAAATAATCTGCTGGATCAGGCGAAAATCGACGCAGGGCAACTCACCATTCAACGGCATGCCGACAAGTTGCGGTCGGTGATCCAGGATGCGGTGGCAACGGTGGAGCCGTTGTTGCACGGCAAGCCGGTGAAATTGCGTACCGATGAAGTCGGCGTGCCGGAGGTACTCGACATTGACGCGTTCCGCTTGCGCCAGATCGTGCTTAATCTGCTGAGCAATGCCATCAAGTTTACCGAGAAGGGTGAAATCAGTGTGGTGTCGGCATGGCATGACGGCGAGTTGACGCTGTCCGTGATTGATACCGGCCCCGGCATGCCGGACGCTGCGGTCAAGCGTTTGTTCGCGGCGTTTCAGCAGGCCGATGCGGGTGTGGCCGCGCGCCATGGCGGCACGGGCCTGGGGCTGACCATCAGCCGCAATCTGGCGCGTCTGATGGGGGGCGATATTACGGTGCGCAGTCAACTGGGGCAGGGCACGGTATTCACGGTGACGCTGGCCGCCGCGCGCGTGCTGCCTGAAGATGTTGAGCGCACGGCGCCGCAAAAATCCGACGAGAGCGTGCGCAATGTACTGCACGGCACAGTGCTGGTGGCCGAAGACATGCCCGATACGCGTGCACTGGTGGTGCGCCATCTCGAGCAGCTTGGACTGACCGTGCTGCAGGCCGAGAACGGCGAGCAGGCGATTGAGATCGCGCTCGCCAAGCGGCCGGACGTGGTGCTGATGGATATGGATATGCCCGTGGTCGCTGGCGCTGAAGCTACTCGCACGCTGCGCATGTGCGGCTTCAGCGCGCCGGTGCTGGCGTTGACGGCGCAAAAGGGCGAGGCCGAGCGTTTACTGGCGCTGGCTGCGGGTTGCAATGGATTGATCGAAAAACCGCTGACGCGCTCCAGCCTGTTGGTGCCGTTGGCGACGGCGTTGGCGCCCAAGGCCAAGGAGCCGGCCCATGTCCGCTGAACCCATCGTGGTATCGTTGCCGCGTGATCTGCGGGATCTGCTGCCGGTCTTCATGGCACAGCGCAAATCCGATCTTGCGATCCTAGCCACGGCGTTGCCGGCGCGTGATTTCGAAGCCATACGCCGGGTGGGCCACGGCATGACAGGGTCGGGGGCCAGTTACGGATTCGACGCCTTGACTGCGCTCGGCGAATGTATTGTGGTGGCGGGGCACGCCGGTGATGTCGCTGCGCTCGCCACGCTTACCGCTGCGCTTGACGACTACCTCGCGCGGCTGGTCGTAAAATATGTGTAAAATCTGCGCCATCGTGATATTTGCCTTGATAGTCGCGCGTTAACTGCTGAGCATAATATATTGATTGTGAATAATTTTACGGATTGAGTTTGGAATATTAGGCCGCAGTCTATGTTTGCACGTCAATCATACTTAACGGGTAGCCCATGGTGAATGCGTGGCACGAGATTTTCAGCCGCAATCGCAAAGTTTTTGCGATAACCGTTGCACTGGCGCTTCCGGCAGGCGCTGCTGCTGACGACTACATCTATCGTGTGGTCAAAGGAGATACGCTTATTTGGCTGACTGAGCGACTGCTGAATTCTCCCGCAGACTGGCCCGCAGTCGCGCGTCATAACCGCTTGCCCAATCCAAACTATATT
>JAYUAH010000774.1:0-6951 GCA_043741415.1 Betaproteobacteria bacterium | reverse complement strand
CCGCGTTGATGAGGTGCCGCGTATCCGCGCCCCCAGGCGCCGCAGCAATCAGGAAATCGGCCCACTCCGCCAGCTCGATCAGACTGGAAAAATATTGGTACGGCGATTCGATGACCGCGGCCCGATTGTGGTAGCCGACCGTCATGTCAAAGCCGTGCGCGGCGCGGTGCGCGATCCGGTTGCCGATTTTGCCGAGGCCGAGTATGCCCAGACGCTTGCCGCAAATAGTCGGCGTTTCGACGCGCCATTGGTCCTGCCATCCACCGGCACGTACGAAGCGATCGGCCGCAAGCAAGTGTCGCGCTGTTGCCAGCAACAGCATCATCGCGGCATCGGCGACAGCCGGTGCATTCGTATCGGGACAATTGGCGACCGCGATGCCGCGGCTGCGCGCTGTTTGCAAATCGACACATTCATAGCCTGCGCCGACGGTGCAGATGAATTCAAGTTTCGGCAGCATGGCCATCTCGGCACCCGCGAGACCGCCGCGGCCGTTGGTCAGCACGGCCCTGACACTATCACCAGTGTCACGAAGGGCATCCATCCGGCTTACGTACTTCGCGCCCTCGCGAACGGCATAGCCGGCGTTGCTCAGTGCGGCGACGCGTTCGGGATTGAGTCGTACCAGAGCGAGAACACCAGCGCCCATGACTGACCCTTCAACAGTGCCTGGTTATCTATCGTGACCTAAGCCATCGCGGGGCTATGCGCGCGCAGAAATGAGCGTGTCTGGCGTACCGCCAGGGGAATTCTGTCCTTGGGTTCCTTCCAGGGAAAGAGACTCACCTCGGCCTTCGGCGCGAGCATCACGGACTCCATCGCGACGACGTACGGATGCGGCGGGGAATCGTCGGGCAGCACCAGTACCGGCGTTTGACAGGAACGCACGAAATCGCGCGTCACGGTGTAGACGAAGTCGGGGTTGGTGCGATACATCTTGGTGAGGAAGCGATCAACCGTCGCCATCGTGATCTCAGGCCGTTGCTTAATGAGGTCAGGCCCCCAGCCCTTCATGTTGCCATGATAGGATTGCTCGGGCATCTCTTTGCGGCAGCCGCTGGGCTGCGCCAGCACCGCAGCGACGATACGATCCGGCGCGCGCTTGAGCAGATTCCAGATGAGCGGACCGCCGATGCAATAGCCCAGCACCATGAATTTCTTGATGCCCAAGTGATCCATCAAGCCGAGCTGGTCGTCGGCGTGGGCGTCCCACGGACGATCCGGCTCCAGCGGGCCGGACGACTGGCCGTCCGGCGCGTTGCGCATGTCAGGCGTAATGCAGCGATATTCGTTTTTGAATTCCGCCGTCGCGTCGAACGGTGCGCCCTTGGAGACCCACGCGATGGTCGAGTTCAAGCCACCGCCGGGGATGATCAGCAACGGGAAGCCAGTGCCAGCCTCTTGGTAGTGGATGCGGACGTTTCCTTTTTCGTAAAACGGCATAGCGGTTCCCCCTTTCCCTGTTGGTTGTTGCGCGAACGCGCGCGGTGTAGCGGCCGCTGCTACTGCTGCGGCGCCGGTTGTCAGCAAGGTGCGTCTTGTCGAATCCATTTAAGCCTCCCACTTGATGGACGCAGATCCCTGGTGTCATCATCAGTTCGACCGGCCAGAGCCTGCACTACGAAAAAAGAGAGATTGTACCCACACGCAGGCGGAGTCAAGCTGTTGCCGGTAAGTGTCCGGCGACTACGCCTGCAAAGCCGGATAAAACTTCAGTGCCGTCTTACCCAAGATCCACGCCTGATCCTCGGCACTCAAATGTGACCATGCTTTTTTGGATTCTTCCAGTCGTGGTTTGATGCCGTTGAACTTTGGATGCGCGGGATAATTTGAACTCCACATAATGCGCTGGGCGCCGAATACCTCGACCAGGCGCGTATACAGTTGCTCTGGCGTACCACCGCCTTCGCGCGCGGCGGCGATGTTGTTGATCGCAGTTTTGATATACACGTTGGGGTTGTCGGCCAGTGCGAATAGCGGTTCCAGCACGCTGTAATCGGGTGGTGCGCCGACTTTGTGGCCCCAGGCGTGTTCGAAGGCGACTTGCACAGCGGGATATTTTTCCAGCGCCGGGGTGATTTTGGGAAGCTCCCACACGCGATCGTTCACCGCCAGCGGCAGTTTGAGTTTTTCAATGCGCGCCCACAGCGGAAACGTTTCCGGCTTGCCGAGCGAACTTTCGGGCAAGCGCCCGCGCATGAAGCGTATGCCGGCGACATTTTGTTTTTCTACCAATTCACTTAATAGATCCGGCGCTTTCGGGTCCATCGGATCGAGCACAATGACACTGGCAAAACGCTGTGGATATTTCAGCGCCGAATCGATGGTGTAGCTGTTGTCATATTCATAGACGAAATAAGCTTGCACCAGCGTGGCTTTATTGACGCCGGCCTCATCCATCATTTCGATGAGTTTTTCGGTGGTGGTCAGCGGCCATTCGGTCTGGCCGATGTCGCTGATCGACGGAATCGCACCGGCACGTGCGGTGTCGCGGAGTTGCGGATAATTTTTTCTATCATCCGTGAATACGTGTACGTGGGTGTCTACGATCATGATCATATTTTCAGGTCGTTGTGCGGAGGGCTGAACATATCACAGGGTCCAGCACAGGGCATTTCGCGTAATGAGCGCGGCGCATAACCCTTGTGCACGTCGGAACAAATAATAAATATATGTTTAAAATCAAATAGCTATGTCGCTATGTCGCTATGTCGCGGTTGCTAACGCTGCGATGGTTTGCATATGCTGGTGCTGCCGACGCTGCGGAAATCAGAGTGCTGGCCTACGGGTCGCTACGCAGTGTCAGGTGCGCCCGCGAAATTCGTCCTGCCACGGGTCTTTCGCCAGCCAGCCGGCGGCATTCCGAATTCGCGCTTGAACGCTTTACTAAATGCCGCCTCCGATTCGTAACCGATTTGCGTCGCAACTGCGGCGAGCGACTTGCTTCCAATCGAAAGCTCCTGTGCCGCAATTTGCAAGCGCCACTGCGCCAAGTATTGTATGGGGGCTGTCCCAGCAGGTCGGTAAATCGCTGCGCCAGCGCCGAGCGCGATAACCCCACCTTTCGTGCAAGCTCATCAACGGTCCATGCGTGCGCCGGCTGCGCATGCAGCGTCGAAAGCGCGCGCCCGACGAATCGATCGCCTGCGCCCGCCAGCCATCCCTTTCGGTCCGCAGGCAACGCATCGATGCAGCGGCGTACTGCTTCGACAAAGAGCAGTTCGGAGAGCCTGGCGAGGACGATCGTACTGCCGGCGCGCGACTGCGCCGCTTCGGCGGCAGCAAATTGCATGGAAGATTCCAGCCAAGCCGAGCCGGGATCGTTACGCATATCCACTTTGAAGATGCGCGGTAGCTCTGAAAGTATCGGGTTGCGCAACACGCCGTCGCAGGCCAAAAAGCCGCACAGCATGCGCGTCACCGCCCCACCACCGCCGTAGAGGAGCTTCATCACTTCGCCTGGCGCTGCCTCAAATTGGCTGGCGAGCAGCGACGCCGCTGCCGTGGGAGAAATATCGAGATTACTACCCATGATATGCGTTTCACCGTGCGGTACCACCAACAGTTCGCCTGCATTAAGGTGAATTGCCGAGCCAGGGTCGTCAGCCAGCCGCGCCCAACAGTTCCCTGCGGTAATTAGATGGTAGGTAATCACGCACTCTGATTGCGGCAAGTAGGCCGCAACCAGTCCGGCATCCGTCTGCCCTATCGTGCACCACGGCGCGGTGAATTCACCATTGAGGTAAACCGCACCACCCATGCGCACAACGCGAAGGACGTCTGATACAGCATCCATGGACAACGCCCTTCCGTTCCGGCGTCCCACACATGAACTCTGGACGCCTGGACATTTGTAAACACAACCCGAGCGCAGATACTAGCACCCGCACAAGTGTGCAACAACGCTGCGCAAAAACGAATTTCCCTTCACTTCAACAGGAGCGCCACCATGTCCACAATCATTTCCACTAATTCGTCGCCCGCCACCGAACTGACGTCAGTCAACGCTGACCAGAATCCTGCCTGTTCTGCAGACGGGTACCTCGTTGCCGACGCAAGTCCTTCTTCAATGCAGAAAAATGCAGTATCAACCACCAAGGAGAAATTTATGGCCGCGACACTCGTTGGCTCCCTTGGCCTCGCGCTCGCGACAACCGTGCTCGGCCCAAACGTCTTTGCTGCCGACACGTCGCTGTCGGTCATGGAAAAAGTCGACCTGGCTGTGCCGCCAGCTAAGGCATGGGCGGTGATAAAGGATTTCGACGGCTGGCAGAACTGGCATCCCGCGATCGGCAGTACCGACATCCTCAAGGGTAAGGGCAACACCAAGGGTACGGTGCGCGTGCTGAACGTGAAGGATGGTGCGAAATTCACCGAGGAGTTGCTGTCCCACGACGAGCAGTCGAAGACCTATCAATACAAGATCACCAAATCACCGCTGCCGATCACGAACTACATTTCAACCCTTAAAGTGATGCCAAGCAAAACAGGTTCCATGGTCGTCTGGAGTTCCAATTTCATGACTAACCAAGGCGCGGCCGACGACGAGGTCAAGAAAGCAATTGCCGGCATCTATACGGCCGGTCTGGACAGTCTTAAGAGCAACCTCAAGTAAACGCCGTACGGGCCTGATGATTGGCACCGCAACATCATGGAGAAACTTATGCACGTCAAAACACCGAGTGGCGTTGCGCGCGAAAATGTCGACTGCGCCCGCGTCGCCCGCCTCGTTATTGCGACTGGGTTAGCCGCCGGGTTAGGCCTGGGCCTATATCTGGCCACCGCCAGCGCGCGGTCAAGCCGGCTTCCGATTGCTTCCGCATCGCCAGCGCCGTTAAATCCAAATCGATTCATCCTCAACGACTACTCGTACCCGCCCTCGACAGCGACGCAGTACCGTTGCGCTGGGTTGATCCACGAACGGCATCGCGCTGCGGACCGAATACCAGCGTTCGCGTGAATGGGAAACCGCTGCTTGCCGGTGGATTGGTACCTGACAGACCCTTTGAAATCCAGTGGCAAGCGGATGGATGCCGTCCCTTCGGTACTCACGGGCCGAGTTATGACGGACGCGTCAAGCTCACGGTGTTCAGGGAAGACTGGGGATTCAGTGCCATGGTCGAGCCTTTGGGTCTGCGCATCGTATCGGTAGAAAACGAGGTCACCGTGGTTCAGCCGAGCGCAGTATCGATGCCACAAAGCGCCGAGGTCGACAATCCTGTGAGACTGACGACCCCATGTGCCTATGGGGTTCAGTCGTGCCTCTGACCATTTCTGTTTTGGAAGACTGGACCTGGTTGTGGTCTACTTGGACGCTACACGCCGCTTACCTTTTGTCCGGACTGCTTATTGCGGTTCACCACGTTCCGCAAGTGCGGCGAGCGTGGCGGTTCCCTGCCGCCACGCTCGCTGCACAGTCACTCTCGACTTGGTATTTCTCGTCGTAGTGGGGGCAGATATGTTTGGACGCTTGGCCATGGTGGGATTGATCGTGAGGGCGCACGCGATTTCCTCCAGTATCCCGCTGATGCGAGTTCACATGACGCAGTTCCAACAACGCGACTCATAACAAGGGCGATACTACCCTGCGATCCCCAGCGTCGGTTTCTTGTTCAACGGCGGTAGCGTGATCAACAGGGATTATCAATTTGTGCCAGTGTTTGGGAATATTAGGCAACGGTACTGAACGTCGCTTCGTGGCGGAATCCGTACGCACGGTGCCTGTAAAGATCAAGCTCCAACCTTGCGGCGACTATCAGATCGGGCCCGAACTTTTACGTCGGAACGCATACGTGTATCATAGTCGCATCATGTTTTCCCGCAGCCGCAAAAAATTCGTCGCTTGGATCGCGCTGTTTGCCGTGATCTTTGCGGCGTTTGCACCAGCATCGTTTGCCAACGCCCTCAACCTGGGGCAAGGCGTAGATGTGGGCGGCATTTGCCATAGTGGTACGGTCTCAGCGTATCCCGGCGATCCGCTGCTGCCCACCGGCGGCGCCGCTGCACACGAGCACTGTGCGTTTTGCACCATTGGCGCGCCGTTGGTGGCGGCACATCGGGTGGTTGCCGTGGTCGCGTTACTCGATCTGCCCCATGCCATCGTGCCCACGCAGCGCAATGACGCTTTGCCGCCGGACGCGGTTGCGTTTCATCCGCTGAGTCCACGCGCGCCACCGCGCGCACACTAATCCCGCCGGCATTTTTGTCCGCGCGTGCATTGTCACGCGCGCGCCTTCGGTTGCAGGGGTGTCGCTCACCGTCCGGTTATCGAATAATTACGTAAGTATTTGTTTTTAAAGGATTTTTTATGAAGAGAACCTATGGCTTTCGGGCGACTTTAGGCGGCGTCGCCTGGCTATGTGCGTCAATCGCATTGGCGCAGAGCGTCGACGTGAAAGACGCATGGATACGCGGCACCGTTCCCGCACAAAAAGTGACCGGCGCTTTTATGGAGATCACCGGCAAAAGCGCTGCGCGTTTGGTGCGCGTGGAAAGTGCGGTGGCGGGCAGCGTGGAAATTCACAACATGAGTATGCAAAACGGCGTGATGAAAATGTTCCCAGTCGATGGTGTGGAGGTGCCTGCCGGCAAAACCGTCAAGCTCGCGCCGGGCGGTTATCACGTGATGATGATGGGCTTGAAGCAGCAAATGAAACCCGGTGAGCGGGTGCCGCTGAAGCTCACGTTTGAACTGGCGAATAAACAGCGTGAATCGCTGGAACTATCGGTAGAGGTGCGTGACATCGCGGGCGTGCGCAGGAGCATGCCATGAAACCGAAGACTAAATTCCGCGCGCTAGCGTGCATTGCGGGTTTCGGCCTGACGTTATGTGGCACGCCGGCGCTGGCGCAAGTCGTGCCCTTGCCCGAGGTCACGGTAACCGGCACGCGCGAAAAAGCGTTGCTTAACGAAACCCCCGCGGCGGTGGGTGTGATTAAGGGCGAGACGGTG
>JAYUAH010000773.1:0-2950 GCA_043741415.1 Betaproteobacteria bacterium | reverse complement strand
AGAAAGGCAAGGATTGCGTGGTCAAAGTGGTGATGACCGGCAGCGCCGACGACGGCCCCGCGTGGCAGCCGCACATCCGCAACAAGGACAAGCGCCGTAAACTGGCCAACCGCTTCAAGGACAGCCGCGACCCGTTTCGCATCGTCATCGTGCGCGACATGTGGCTCACCGGCTTTGATGCGCCGTGCCTGCACACCATGTACGCCGACAAGCCGATGCAGGGCCACGGCCTGATGCAGGCCATCGCGCGGGTCAACCGGGTATTTCGCGACAAACCCGGCGGGCTGGTGGTGGATTACCTCGGCCTCGCCGATCAATTGAAACACGCGCTGGCGAATTACACCGAGAGCGGCGGCGAGGGCGATCCGACTTACGACACGCTGCAGGCCATTGCGGTGATGCTGGAGAAACACGGCATTGCGAGCGACATGATGCATGGGTTTAGCTGGAAGAAATGGACGACGGGCAAAGCCACAGAGCGCCTGGCGCTAATCCCAGCCGGACAACAGCATATCCTTGAACAAGAAGACGGCAAGCAGCGCTTTGTGCAGGTGGTGATGGAACTCTCACGCGCATTCGCGCTGTGCGCCGCGAGCGATGAAGCGACTGAGATTCGCGATGACGTATCGTTTTTCCAAACGATTCAGTCGGCACTGAGCAAACACCACGGGGACAATCAGAAAACGCCGGAGCAAATTGATGCGGCAGTACGTCAACTGGTATCCAAGGCGATTGTCGCCGACGGGCAAATCATCGACGTGTTCACCGCGGCGGGCTTGCCCAAACCCGACATCAGCATCTTGTCCGATCAGTTTTTGGCCGAAGTGCGTGGGCTGAAACACAAGAATGTCGCCGCCGAACTGCTGGAGAAATTGCTCAAGGACGAACTCAAGGTGCGCGCCAAGCGCAATCTGGTGCAGGCGCAACTGTTCAGCGACAAGCTCAAGAAGACGCTCAACGCGTATCACAACCGCGCCATCGCCACGCAAGAGGTGATTGAAGAACTGATCAAGCTGGCCAAGGAAATCAGCGCCGATGACAGTGCCGCCGAGCGGCTGGGCTTGACCGCCGACGAAAAGGCTTTTTACGATGCGCTGGCCGTCAACGAATCCGCCGTGCAGGTGATGGGCGACGACAAACTCAAACTCATCGCCGCGGAACTCATCACCCAAGTGCGCAAGAGCGTCAGCATCGACTGGACGCTGCGTGAAAGCGCGCGCGCGAAAATTCGCGTGATGGTGCGACGCATACTCAACAAATACGGCTACCCGCCGGACTTGCAGGAAGATGCTGTGAAGACGGTGCTCGCGCAGGCGGAGTTGCTGTGCGCCGAGTGGGCGCCAGCTTGAATCGCAAGCCGCGATCAGTCTATAAGTATTTGATTATAAACAATTATTATTAATTTTTCATCGGCACATTCGCCTTATCCCCCGCAATCTGCCCATCCACCAGCTCAACAATCCGGTCACAGCGCGCCGCCAGCCGCGGATCGTGCGTGACCACAATAAACGCCGTGCCCTGCTCGCGATAAAACTGGCGCAGCAGTTCAAAAATGCTGTCGCTGCTGCGCGTGTCGAGGTTGCCGGTGGGCTCGTCGGCGAGTACTAACTTGGGGCTGCGCACCAGCGCGCGCGCAATGGCAACGCGTTGCTGCATGCCGCCGGAGAGTTGGCCGGGCTTTTTGTCGTAGGCGTCTTTGAGGCCCACGGCATCGAGCAGCCAGGCGGCGCGGTCGCGCGTGGATTTTTGGCCTTGTTCGCCGCCGATCATTGCCGGCAGCATGACGTTTTCCAGCGCGCTAAACGCCGGCAGCAGATGATGAAACTGGAAAACGAATCCCAACGTTGAATGGCGCGCACGGGTGCGTTGGTCGTCGTTGAGGGTGGTGACATCGTTGCCGGCGAGACGGTAGACGCCGCCGGAGCCGCGCTCGAGCAAGCCCAAAATATTCAACATCGTGCTCTTGCCCGAACCCGAGGGGCCGATCAACGCCGCAAATTCGCCTGCATTCAAGTTAAAGTCGAGGCCATGCAATACCTCGGCTTCGTTAGGCTGCCCCGCGTTATAAACTTTGCGCAAGCCTTCGAGCGCAACCAATGGCGTGCCGCTATTACTCATCTCAGGTGCGGATCGCCTGCGCCGGATCAAGATCGGCGGCATTGCGCGCGGGTAACACGGCGGCCAGCACACCGAGTATCGTCGATGCCGCGAGCACCATACCCATCAGCCGCACATCAAATTGCAACGTGAACAACGGTGCGCCGCTACTGCTGCGCAAGATGCGGCTGAAAAACGCCACCATCACCAGGCCCAGCGCCGAACCCAGCAGCGCGCCAGACAGCCCCACCATCGCGCCTTGCACCAAAAACACGCGCAGCATTTGCCCGCGGGTGGCGCCCACCGCGCGCAGTATGCCGATCTCGCGGCGCTTTTGCACCACCGACACCACCAGCACACTGGCGATGCCCAGCACCACCACCACCGTCACGAACGCGCGTATCAGCAGCGTCATGATGTCCTGATTGCCAATGGCGGTGAACACTTGTTTGTTGGTCTGTATCCAGCTTTCGATCTGCTGGCCGGTCTGCGCACGCAGCCGCGCGGCTACCGTTTCAGCGGTCATGATGCCATCTACGGCCATGTCGATATTGGTAATGCGTCCGGTGATGTTGAGCAGGCTCTGCGCCGGGCGCAGGCTGGTGTAGACGTAACGCCGGTTGGCGTCACGCGACCCTAAGTCGAGCAGGCCGCGGATCAGAAACACTTCGCTCGTACCCTCGGCGGATTGCACACGAAAGCGGTCGCCGAGCACGGCCCCCAGATCTTTCGCCAGATCAACGCCGATCAACGCGTCGCCCGCTTCCAATCGCAACACGCCCTGCACCAGCTTGTCATCCAGCCGCACCACGCGCTGATAACGGCTGAGATCAGTGCCGACTATGAGTACCGC
>JAYUAH010000772.1:0-6953 GCA_043741415.1 Betaproteobacteria bacterium | reverse complement strand
CCGCGACCATCGGGCTCAATGTGTATTTGTATAACATCGTGCCCAAGGGTTTTTTTCCGACGCAGGATACCGGACGCATGGTGGGTTCGCTGCAGGCCGATCAGGCGAGTTCGTTCCAGGCGGTGCGGGTGAAGCTCGCGGAGTTCATCAAGATCGTGCAAAGCGACCCGGCGGTGGAGAGTGTCACTGGTTTTACCGGCGGCGGTGCGCGCAACGGCGGCTTCATGTTTATTACGCTAAAGCCGCTCGCCGAACGCAAGACCCCGGCGGATCAGGTGATCGCCCGGTTGCGGCCCAAGCTCGGTGCGGTGGCCGGCGCGAGCCTGTTTTTGAACCCGGTGCAGGACATCCGCATCGGCGCGCGCGAAAGCAACACCGCGTATCAGTTCACGCTGCGTTCCGACAATCTGGAGGACTTGCGCACGTGGACGCCGCGCGTGGAGCGCGCGCTGCGCGACGCGCCCGAACTCGCGGACGTGAATACCGACCAGCAGGTGCGCGGCCTGCAGACCACGCTGATCATCGACCGTGCATCGGCCGCGCGATTGGGTATCACCATCCGCGCCATCGACACCGCGTTGAATCTCGCCTTCGGCCAGGCGCAGGTGTCGACGATTTACACCGCGATCAACCAGTACCGCGTGGTGCTCGAAGTAGCACCCCAGTATTGGCAGGGGCCGGAAGCGCTGGAAAAAATCTACGTGTTGTCACCGACCAAGGGTCAGGTGCCGCTGTCGTCGATCGCGCGCTACGAGTTCACCAACACGGCGCTGTCGGTCAATCATCAAGGGCAGTTCGCGGCGGCAACGCTGTCGTTCAACCTGCCGTTGGGCGTGCCGCTGTCGGACGCGGTGCGCGTGACCAACGATACGATGGCGCGCATCGGCGTGCCGCCAACGGTGTATGGCAGTTTTCAGGGCACGGCGCGCGCGTTTCAGGCGTCGCTCGACAGCCAGCCGTTTTTGATACTCGCGGCGCTGATCACGGTGTACATTGTGCTCGGCATATTGTATGAGAGTTTTATTCACCCGATCACTATCTTGTCGACGCTGCCGTCGGCGGGCGTGGGCGCGCTGCTGGCGTTGCTGCTGTTCGACCGCGACTTCAACATCATCGCGCTGATCGGCGTGATCCTGCTGATCGGCATTGTGAAAAAGAACGCGATCATGATGATCGACTTCGCCATCGAGGCTGAGCGCCGTGGCGACCTGACGCCGCACGACGCGATTTTCCAGGCGTGCCTGCTGCGCTTCCGGCCGATCATGATGACCACCATGGCGGCGCTGCTCGGTGCGATTCCGCTCGCCATCGGCAGCGGCGACGGCGCGGAAATGCGCACGCCGCTGGGCATCTCCATTGTCGGCGGCCTGGTGATGAGCCAGTTACTCACACTGTATACGACGCCGGTGGTTTATTTGTACCTGGATCGCTTCCGCTTGTGGTGCAAGCGTTTGCGGCGCAAGCCGGCGGCGTTCGTAGTGCCGAAGGAAGCGCTATGAAGTTCAACTACACGCCACAGAGGACACAAAGTTCACACAGAACCCTTGGGGGGGTGTTTTTCTCTGTGTCCTCTGTGGCAAATGCTGTTCTGGTTTGTGCCGGTACGCTGTGGCTCTCGGCATGCACCGTAGGCCCCAAGTACGAGCGTCCGCCGCTGGCTGTAACGCCGCCGGCGTACAAAGAATCCAAAGACTGGAAAATTGCCGAGCCCAAAGATGGCGTGCTGCGCGGCAAGTGGTGGATGATTTTCGGCGATCCGCTGTTGAATGAACTTGCCGAGAAAATCGAACTCTCCAATCAGGGTTTGCGAGTGGCAGAGGCGCAATACCGGCGTGCGCAGGCGTTGACGCGGCAGGCGCGCGCGGGGCTGATGCCGACGGTGACCGGCACGGTGGACGTCACGCGCAGCGGCGGTGGCGGCAAACGTGATACCGCTACCAACTACGATTTGTCGGGCCGTGCGAGTTGGGACGCCGATTTGTGGGGCCGCGTGCGCAAGTCGATCGAGTCGGGTGTGGCGACCGAGGCGGCGAGCGCTGCCGATCTGGAATCGTTGCGGCTGAGCCTGCAGACGGAACTGGTGCTGGATTATTTGCAAATGCGCGTGCTCGACGCGCAGCGTCATTTGCTCGACGAAACCGCGGACGCGTTCGCCAAATCACTGCAACTCACGCGTAACCGCTACGAAGCCGGCCTCGCGGGGCGGGTGGATGTGGCGCAGGCCGAAGCACAATTAAAAAGCACGCAGGCGCAAGCCATCGACACCGGCGTGCAACGCGCGCAGTTGGAGCACGCGATTGCCGTGCTGCAGGGCCGCGCGCCGTCGGAACTGGCGATTGCACCGGCGCCGCTGAAAGTGGCGATGCCCTCGATCCCGACGGGATTGCCGTCGGAACTGCTCGAACGCCGCCCCGACATTGCCGCGGCCGAACGCCGCGTGGCGGCGGCCAATGCGCAGATCGGCGTGGCAAAGGCGGCGCTGTATCCGTCGCTCACGCTGTCGGCGAGCGCGGGTTTACAGAGTTCGACCTTCTCCAATTGGCTGTCGTTGCCGAGCCGCGTGTGGGCGTTCGGCCCCGCGCTGGCGCAGACTCTGTTCGATGCCGGCGCACGGCGAGCGGTGACCGATCAGGCCATCGCTTCGCACGAAGCAACCACCGCGACGTATCGTCAGACCGTGCTGAGTGCGTTTCAGGATGTCGAAGACAGCCTCGTTGCGTTGCGCATCCTCGAGCAGGAATCCGTGGTGCAGGCCGACGCGGTCAAAGCCGCGCGCCAGTCGCTGGAACTCACCAACAATCAATACAAGGCCGGCATTGTGAGTTATCTCAACGTCGTCACTGCGCAAACCACCTTGCTGAATAACGAACGCACGGCGCTGACGTTGCTCGGCCGGCGCTTGACCGCGGCTGCGCAGTTGGTGAAAGCGCTGGGCGGCGGCTGGACCGTGGAAGCAAAAACCGCTGTAATAAAAAATTGAATAAAATCAAATACTTACGTAAAGGATGATCTATGGCTTCTCCAGTATTGATCAATGGCAATTGCACACCGCAATTCGCCCACGTGCGCGCGGAATTCGAACGCAATTTGATCGAGCGTGGCGAAGTGGGTGCGGCAGTTTGCGTGTATCAAGGCGGCGAAAAAGTGGTCGACCTGTGGGGCGGCTACAAGGACATGGCGCGCAGCGTGCCGTGGGCGGAAGATACCATTGTCATTATGAACTCGGTGGCGAAAAGCATGTGCGCGCTGTGTACGCACATGTTGATCGACCGCGGGTTGATTGATTTCGACGCGCCGGTGGCGCGCTACTGGCCCGAGTTTGCGCAAGCCGGCAAAGCGGGCGTACTGGTGTGCCATGTGCTGTCGCACACCTGCGGCGTGATCTACTGCGACCACGCGCCGCCGGGCTCGTGGTTCGACTGGAGCACACACATCCGTGCGCTCGAAAAACAGGAGCCCGCGTGGGTGCCGGGCGAAAAGGGCGCCTACAACTCCATTAACATCGGATTCATACTCGGCGAGATCGTGCGCCGCGTCACAGGCAAAACCGTCGGCACCTTTCTGCGCGAAGAAGTCAGCGGCAAACTCGGCGCAGACTACAACATTGGATTGAAGCCCGATGAAATCGCGCGTGTGTCCGACATGCACCCGAATCCAAAAAACGGTTTTTTCAAAATTGCCGGCGACGACGCGACGCCCTTGGGCCGCGCCTTTCGCTCGGCACCGAAAATGGGCTACTTCCAAAATTGCCGCGAAATCCGAGAACTCGAAGTCGCTTCTTTCGGCGGCCACGGCAGCGCCCGTGCCATGGCACGCATCTACGCCATGCTCGCGGGCAACGGCGAAATCGGCGGCGTGCGTCTGTTGAGCAAAGCAGCCGTCGAGCGCGCCGCACAACTGGTGTGGGAAGACGACTGCATCATGACCCAGCGCCGCATCCGCATGGGCTACGGTTTCATGCACAACGAACCCGATACAGTGCCCATGGGCGCGAACCTGAAAGCCTTCGGCCACACCGGCACCGGCGGCGCGTTTGCGTGGTGCGACCGCGAGCGCAATATGTCGTTTGCGTATTGCACGAATTTTCAGCGCGAAGGACCGGGCATCGGGCCGCGTGGCGCGGCGTTGGGGGTGGCGGCGGGTGGTGGGAGGAAGCCGGCGTGGTTGGGGTAGGTACTGCTCAGAAGTTCTTTTAAATATTATTTAAAAACAAATGGTTATGCAGTTGCCCCCTGCGGTAATTGTGTGTGACGCGCACCTGATGTAGTAATGCGCGATGGAATTTGAATCCGATCCGTCCAAAGCTGCGCGCAATCTAAAAAAGCACAAGGTAAGCTTTGAAGAAGCCGCATCGGTATTCGGCGATCCCATGGCGTACACGTTTGCTGACCCGGACCATTCGATAGGTGAAGAGCGCTGGCTGATGTTTGGCATGTCGCGAACGGGGCGAATACTTGCGGTGATATACACTCACCGCAGAGGCCGCTACAGCATCATCAGTGCGCGACTTGCAACGAGACACGAAAGGAAAATATATGAAGAAGGTTGAAGCAATGCGCGCCGAGTATCGCCGCGAAGACCTCGGCAAAGGCGTGCGCGGAAAGCACTATGCCGAATTCAAGAAAGGTAGCAATCTCGTGTTGTTGAAGCCGGAGTTGGCGAAAATATTTTCGACCAACGAGGCGGTGAACGCGGCGCTGGATTCGCTGGTCGACGTGGCGCGGTCTGCCACTAGCGCGGCACGGCGCACTGCACGCTCGCGGGCCAAGGCCGCGCGGGCGGCATAGTCGTAAGTTGGGGTGACTGAGGAATCGCTACGCAATAGGAGCCGGATGGACGACGCCATTTTAATCGCCGTATCCCTGTCGATATTTGCTATACCAGTTACGTTTTTCGTGCTGGCGATTCGACACTTCGTGCCGCTCACCCGAGGGTTTTCCGCACCGCTCTGGGTCTACGCGTTAGGGCCACTCGCATTTGCTACCGATAGATACTTCTCAGAATCTGCGCGTCCTCATCGCAAGAAATTCTTGTTATATATTGCGTTATTCATCGCGATATCCTTGGGGATGCTTTTTGTATTTGGCAAGGCATGAGTGAGCGAGCGCCTACAGATTGGGCGGACAAGTCGTGGTGTGTCCGCGCTTCGCTTTGCTTACCCTACGAAGTTTGAGTAATAATCGTCTCCCTATGAAACTCTATATCACCGAAGGCTCCCCCTACGCCCGCATCGTGCGCATGGTCATCATCGAGAAAGGCCTGCAAAGCCGCATCGAGATCAACCTCGCGCCGACGCGCCTGGCCAACAGCCCGTACTACGCGATCAACCCGTCGGGCCGCGTGCCGTATCTGATTCGCGATAATGGCGTGGGCATGGAGGAATCGGCGCTGATTGTGGATTACCTTGATCAACTCGATGGCAAGCCAACTTTTAATTTGCCAGCAGGCGACGCGGGTTGGGAGGCGCGCCGTCATGAAGCGTTGGCGCGCAGCTTGATCGACGGCCTTGCGGTGTGGGGCCGCGAAAACGCGCGGCCGGAGAACGAGCGCTCACCGACCACCATCCGGCATGAGACCGCCCGCGCCAACCGTATGGCAAATCTGTGGGAATCGCAGATCGACCACGCGTGGATGCGTGGGCCGCTCAACCTCGCGCAGATCACGTTCGCGTGTGCGCTGGGCATGGAGGCGCGCAATCCTGATCTGCGCTGGCGGGCCGGTCGGACTAAACTGGTGGCCTGGTTTGAGGCGATGGCCGCGCGGCCATCGTTTGTGGCTACTGCCGCGCCGGCAATACGGTAGGCGCGTTAGCGCGCGGTTCGATGACTGGCCATGCGTTCAGGGTAAACTCGCGTTCATGGATCGCATTTTTTTCACGCTCGGTTGCCTGTTCGCGTTTTTCGGCGTGGCGCTGGGCGCATTCGCGGCGCACTTCCTACGAAGCCACTTGGATGCCGGCTTGCTGATCGTCTTCGAAACGGGTGTGCGCTACCAGATAGTTCACGCGTTTGCGTTGCTCGCCGTGGCGTGGGCGCATACGCGCTGGCCGGGTCACGCTGTTACCGCGAGCGGGTGGCTGTTTGTCGCGGGCACGGTCATTTTCTCGGGCAGTCTCTACGCCTTGAGTTTGAGCGGCGTGAGAGCGCTGGGTGCAATTACGCCGTTCGGCGGCATTGCGTTGCTACTCGGGTGGCTGTGTCTTGCGTGGGCGCCCTTATCATCATCGGCATCACGCGCATCACGAACCGAAAGTTGAACTGGCAATGACTGCTGCACACCAAGCACTGGAGCGTCTGCGCGAGGGAAACCGCCGGTTTGTATCTGAAATTCGTAATCACGGCGCACTCGGCCAGACCCGTCGCCGCGAGGTGGCGGAGAGCCAGGAACCTTTCGCGATTATTCTCGGCTGCTCCGATTCACGCGTGCCCGCCGAGATTGTGTTTGATCAGGGGCTGGGCGATTTGTTTGTGATCCGTGTGGCGGGCAATATCGTCGCGCCGTCGCAGGTGGGCAGCGTTGAATTTGCCGCGGCACGCTTCGGCACGCGGCTGGTGGTAGTAATGGGGCACTCGCAGTGCGGCGCGGTGCAAGCGACGCTGGAAGAATTGGGGCGTCCGTCGGTCGATCAGTCATTGAATATGAATGCCATTGTGGATCGCATCCGGCCCGCCGTGGAGGGCTTGCTCGAAACCGATCTCGCGCGCGACCCTGATGCGTTACTGCATCAGGCGGTGAGGGCTAACGTGCGAGTGTCGGCTAACCATCTGCGTCATGGCTCGGCGGTGCTCGAACAATTGATTCAGAACCATAGCCTGCTGGTAATCGGTGCTGAGTACTCGCTCGAAACCGGGATCGTCGATTTTTTCGACGGCGTGCCGAAGGCGCGGTAACCGCTACTTCATCCGTAGCGACGCATCCAGCCCGCGCAGCAGCGCCACGCACACGTCGATTAC
>JAYUAH010000771.1:0-6956 GCA_043741415.1 Betaproteobacteria bacterium | reverse complement strand
CTAGCGCGGCAATTCGAGGCCGCAAGCGGCGCGCAGACGGTGGCCGCCGTGGTCGGTAAAGCCGATGATTACCCGGATATTCCGTGGAAAGCATTCGCACTCGGTGCCGGTCTCGCCGCGCTGGCGGTGGTGGCCGATGAATTCATTAATCCCGACTGGGCCAGCATCCACGCCCCGCTGCGGGATGCCGCGGCCATACTCGCCGCCGGTGTGCTATGCGCGCTGGCCGCGGCCTTTGTGCCGGGGCTGGGACGACTTTTTCTCAACCGCGAGCGCGCCGCCACCGAGGTACGGCAATACGCGGAGGGTATTTTCCTGCAGCGCGAGTTGTTTCGCACCCACGATCGTATCGGCATGCTGATCATGGTGTGCCGCTTCGAGCGCAAAGTGGTCATCCTGCCGGATACCGGCATTGCACGTTACCTCTCACGCGACGACCTCGACACTGCGATCGCTGCCATGACACCCCGGCTGGCACAGTGGCAAGCGGTTGACGCATTTCGCGCCGGTTTCGATGTCCTCGCCGCCACGCTGGCACGCCATAATTTTCACCCGCAAACGCACGGCAACGAATTGGCAGACGGCGCCATCGTCGAAGCGGGGGCCGCATGAGCCTGGCGCACCGATTAGGGGCATGGGCCCTGTTCGCGGCAAGCCTGTGCTCGTTCAGCGCGTGGGCCCTCGACGTGCCCCTGCTCAGCGGCCGCGTGGTCGATACCGCCGAACTCCTGAGCCCGGCCGCACGCAACAGCATTAGCGTCACCCTCAAGGCGCACGAGGACAAAACCGGCAATCAGTTGGTGGTGCTCACGCTGCCCTCGCTCGACGGCGAAAGTATCGAGCCCTATGCGGTGCGCGTGTTCGAAACCTGGAAACTCGGCAAGAAAGGCCAGGACAACGGCGCGCTGCTGCTGATCGTGCCCAAAGAAAAAAAGCTGCGCATCGAAGTGGGTTACGGGCTTGAAGGCCCGCTGCCCGATGCGATCACCAGCCGCATTATTCGCAACGTCATCGCGCCGCGCTTCAAGGCCGGCCAATTCGATCAGGGTGTGGCAGACGGCGTGGCGGCGCTCATCGGCCAACTCGAAGGCAAGGGGGCGGATGCGCTGCCCGCGGTGACTCAGCCCACTACAGGCAAAACGTCGGGCATCGAGCAACCCAACCTATCCATGACAGAACGCCTGCTGATCGGTGCATTCATTTTCGGCATCATCGGCATTTTTACCGTGCTCGGCATTCTGGTGCCCGAAACCGGCTGGTTTCTGTACTTTTTCCTGATTCCGTTCTGGGCGATATTTCCCATCGCCGTGGTGGGTTTCAGCGCGACAATGATTATTGTCGGCGTCTACCTGATTGGCTTCCCCATCGCCAAGATTCTGGTGTCGCGCAGCGACTGGTACAAGCGGCGCAATCTCAGGTCACAGGGTCGCGGCGGGTCGCGTCTGGACGGACTCAATCACAGCAGCGGCAGTTGGTCTTCAAGTTCCGGCTCGAGCGCGTGGGGTTCCAGCGACAGCTTTTCGGGCGGCGGCGGTAGCTCCGGTGGCGGGGGCAGTTCCGGCGACTGGTAAGCGCCGCTGGTGTGGCGGCGTTACCGGGTGACATCAAGCCGACTTTTTCAGCTTCGACAAAAAGTGCTTGCGGAACTTCGCCACCTTGGGCGCCACCACAAACGAGCAATAACCCGCGCCGGGATTGCGCGCGAAGTATTCCTGATGGTACTCCTCGGCGATGTAAAACACCGTCGCCGGGCTAACCTCGGTCACCACCGGGTCGCGCCACAGCTTGGCGCCGGAGAGATTGGCGATCACCTCCCCTGCCACGGTTTTTTGTTCAGGAGAATGATAAAAAATCGCCGAACGGTACTGCGTGCCGCTGTCGTTACCCTGCCGGTTTAAAGTGGTTGGATCGTGTATCACGAAAAACACTTCGAGAATTTCTTTGAACGAAACCACTGCAGGGTCGAAGGTGATTTGCACCACTTCGGCGTGGCCGGTATTGCCGCCGCACACCTGCTCGTACGTGGGATTGGGATTCTTGCCGCCCATATAGCCCGACTCAACGGCAGTCACGCCATTCAGATCGTCGAAAACCGCTTCCAGGCACCAGAAACATCCGCCCCCCAGGGTAGTCACTTCTCGACCATTTTGCATTGCGTTCATCATGTATCCTTTCGGTTTCTGCACAGGGCGTGGAATGATGTAACCTTTTCACGCTCTAAGTCGAACTAACGGGCAATACCTTACCACTGTTCACTGTAAGCTATCGCGCTAGCCGCCGACAAAAGCGGCAGTCACCACGAATTTATCAAGGAGAACGTCATGCTGCATGTTCGTCAATGGTTTCTAATCGCCGCCCTGTGCATCGCGGGTGCGGCGCTGGCACAGACCTCGGCCAAAACCGCCAAAGCCACCTTCGCCGGCGGGTGTTTCTGGTGCATGGAAGCGCCGTATGACAAATTGCCCGGCGTGATTTCAACTACCTCCGGCTACATCGGCGGTACGGTCAAAAATCCGACTTACGAGCAGGTATCGTCGGGCCGTACCGGGCACACGGAAGCGGTGCAGGTGGAATACGATCCCGCCAAAGTCACCTACGACAAACTGCTGCAAGTATTCTGGATGAACATCGACCCGACGGTGAAGAACGCGCAGTTCTGCGATCACGGTACACAATACCGCTCCGGCGTGTTTTATCACGACGACGATCAGCGCAAGGCCGCCGAAGCGTCGAAAGCCGCACTCGATAAATCCAAACCCTTCAAGCAACCCATCGTCACCGAAATTACCAAAGCCAGCGAGTTTTATGCGGCCGAGGACTACCATCAAAATTATTACCAAACTAATCCGGTGCGCTACAAAATTTATCGCAACGGCTGCGGACGCGATGCACGGCTGAAAGAACTGTGGGGCAAGGCCCTCGAGTAATATTAATGTAAGTATTTGATTTTAAACAATATTTTTAGAAGCGCCGTTGAGAGACGGCGCCGCTGTTTTTGGTGCGATGCGTAGTGCGCAGCAAACGCGATGAGTTGACAACAGCCAGCGTGATCTTGTACCAAGCGTGTTACATCCACGCCGCGCAAGAAAAAAACCCCATGACCTGGCAGCCCGAACTCGACGAACTGCGCGCGCGCGAAGCTTTTGCAAAACAAATGGGCGGCGCGGACAAGGTCAAGCGTCAGCATGACGGCGGACGGCTTACGGTGCGCGAGCGCATAACCGCCGTGCTGGATGCCGGCAGTTTTCACGAAGTCGGCGCCATTGCGGGCAAGGCGAGCTACGATGCCGCGGGCAATCTAACTGCATTGCAGCCTGCCAACTGCGTATTCGGACGCGGCATGATCGATGGCCGGCCAGTGGTGGTGTGCGGCGACGATTTCACCGTGCGCGGCGGTTCGGCCGACGCCACCATCAAAGAAAAAACCGTGATGGCGGAGCAGATGGCAAACGAGTTTCGTTTGCCGATCATCCGCATCATCGAAGGCTCCGGCGGCGGCGGCTCGGTGAAAACCATCGAGACCACCGGACGCGCGAATTTGCCGGGACGCGTGGCGGGCACGGCGGGCTATCACTACGCGTCGGTAAATCTCGGTACGGTACCGGTGGTGGCGCTGGGCCTGGGCTCCGTTGCTGGCCTCGGCGCGGCGCGGCTTGCCGCCAGCCACTACTCCGTAATGACGAAGACCACTTCCGCGATGTTCGTCGCCGGCCCACCGGTGGTGGAACGCATCGGCCAGAAACTCACCAAGCAGGAACTCGGCGGTTGGCAAATCCAGACCAAGGCCGGCGCAGTGGATCACGCGGTCGATACGGAAGAAGATGCGTTCGCCTGCGCGCGGCGATTTTTGTCGTACTTGCCGTCGTCGATTTACAGCACGCCGCCGGTGGTGCCGCATACGGACGATGCCGCACGCGATCCTGTTGACCATGAAGCGCTGCTCAAAGCGATTCCCAAAGATCGCCGCCGCGTTTACAAAATGCGGCCGATCATCGAGACCTTGGTGGATCAAGGCAGTTTTTTCGAAATGGGCTCTATGTTTGGCCGCCCCATTATTACCGGCCTCGCGCGCATCGAGGGCCGCTCGGTGGCCGTGATGGCGGGCGACCCGTATCACTATGCCGGCGCATGGACGGCGGATGCGTGCGCGAAAATCATCCGCTTCGTCGATCTGGCGCAAACATTTCATTTGCCGGTGGTGCATCTGGTCGACTGTCCGGGATTTCTCGTTGGTTTAGAAGCAGAAAAAACTGCGACCATACGCGCCGGCGTGCGGGTAATGACGGCGCTCGATCAATGCACCGTACCGTGGTGTTCGATACTGGTACGCAATGTGTTCGGCGTGGCGGGCGCGCTGCACCAGCCGCCCGGGCGCTTGTCGCTGCGCTACGCCTGGCCCTCGGGCCACTGGGGCTCGCTGCCGCTGGAAGGCGGCATCGAAGCCGCCTATCGTGCAGACATCGACGCCGCAGCCGATCCGCAAGCCAAGCTCGCTGAAATCGAAGAGCGCTTGAATCGCCTGCGCTCGCCGTTTCGCTCGGCTGAAACGTTTTGGGTCGAAGAAATTATCGATCCGCGCGATACGCGCAAATTGTTGTGCGAGTTTGTCCGCTTGGCGGAACCGTTGCTGACGCCGGGGCGTGCTGCGTTTACCATGCGGCCTTAGAATACCGGCCAGCACGAATTTCGTTTGGCGCAAAAACAAACACTGTCATTCCCGCGCAGGCGGGAATCCATAACAAACTTGCCACTTGCGACCACGTATAGATTCCCGCCTGCGCGGGAATGACAAGTTGGAAAGTTTTTCACGCTTAGCGCTACCGATGTCTTTTCTCAGAACACACCTCAACAAATAAAAACATGACCACCCCACTCCGCCCCGACCTCACCCGCCTGCTCACACCGCAATCCATCGCCATCATCGGCGCATCGACCAACCTCACCTCCATCAGCGGACAACCGCTGCGCCTGATGGTCGATGCGGGCTACACCGGAAAACTCTATCCGGTAAACCCCAAGCGCGATGAGGTGCAGGGCATCAAAGCCTATCCGAGCGCGACAGCAATCCCGGGCCCGTGCGACGTGGCACTGATAGCGGTGTCGGCAGCACAAGTGCCGCAGGCGCTGCGCGATTGCGGCAAGGCGGGCATTCCGTTCGCGGTGGTGCTCGCCGGTGGCTTCGCGGAAATCGGCGATGCCGGTGCAGCCATGCAGCGCGAACTCGATGCCGCGATCAAGGACAGCGGCGTGCGCGTGGTCGGCCCCAATTGCATCGGTATCGCCAACATCGCTACGCGCGCGTTTTGCGCGTTCGGCGGTGCGCTCTACGATAAGTCGCTCGAGCCCGGCCCGGTCGCCGTGCTGTCGCAAAGCGGCGGCGTGGGCTTGAGCATCATGGCGCACGCCCATGCGCGCGGCGTCGATACGCGCTATCTCGTGTCGTGCGGCAACGAAGCCGATCTGGATTTTTTCGACTTCGCCCACACGCTGCTCGGCATGGACGATGTCAAAGTGATTGCGGCGTATCTCGAATCCAGCACCGAAGGCGTGCGTTTGCGCGAACTCGGCCGCCGCGCGCTAGAAGTCGGCAAGCCGATTATTTTGCTCAAGGTCGGCAACAGCGGCGCGGGCCGCCGTGCTGCCGGTTCGCACACCGGCAAACTCACCGCCGATTACACGCTATTCAAAACGGCGTTTCGCGAAGGCGGTTTTATCGAGGTGCAGGATTTGCACGAACTCGCCGATGTCGCCAAGCTGGTGCTCGGCGGCCGTTTTCCCAAGGGCCGCAATATCGGTGTGCTCACCGGCTCCGGCGGCTGGGGCGTGATGACGGCAGAGGCTTACGAACGCAACGGCCTGCATCTGCCGCTACCCTCGTCGCAAACGGCAGAGGCCCTCAAAGCCGTGGTCGCCGATTACGGCTCGCGCGGCAACCCCATCGACACCACGCCGGTGTACGGCCAGCAACACACGGTGCTGGAAATTATTGTCAACGAACCGAACTGGGACATGCTGCATGTGCGCAGCGCCGGCGGGCCCGCATTGAAGGAATGGCTGCCGAAATTTCTTGAAATCGCCCGGCGCACCGAAAAACCTATCATCGTCGGCTGGGCGCCTTCGCCCGGCCTCGACCTCGACATCAAAGCCCAACTGCAAAAGAACGGCATCTACTGTCCGAGCTTCGCCGCCGACGCGGGACGCGCGGTGGGTTTGTTCACTGATTTTGCGATGAAGCGGCAAAAATTTCTCGCAGGGCACGGAAAGGCCGAGGCACGGCCGGTGGCGCAGCAGGCGCTCGATTTCGGCACCGGCACCGGCGCACTGGCCGAACATGTGTCGAAGCAATGCCTCGCGCGTTACGGCATTCCGTCCACGAAGGAAGTGCTGCTCTCGCTCGATGCGATACTCGCGTTGAAAGAAAGCCCGGTGTCGTTCCCCGTCGCTGTCAAGCTCACCTCCGCCGATATCCCGCACAAAACCGAAGCGGATGCCGTGCGTCTCGGTGTGAAGTCGTTGGACGAACTCAAGGCCGCCGCGCAAGCCGTCACCGCAGGTGGACGCCAGCACGCGCCCGACGCGCGCATCGACGGCATCTCGGTGCAAGAGATGGCCTGCGGCGTTGAAATGATCGTCGGTGCGGTGAATGATGCGCACTTCGGCCCCTACGTGATGGTGGGCCTCGGCGGTGTGTTGACCGAAGTACTGCACGATGTGGCGCATCGCTTCGCACCAGTGAACGCTGCGGATGCGCGCGACATGCTCGCCGAATTAAAAGGCGCGAAAATATTAGAAGGCTTTCGCGGCGCGGCGCCCGCGGATATCGACGCTGTGGTCGATGTGCTGGTGCGCGTGTCGTGGCTGATCCACGATCATCGCGAGCGCATTGCCGAGATTGATGTGAATCCGTTGTTTGTGCGCGCCAAGGGCCAGGGCGTGGTTGCGGCGGATGCGCTGGT
>JAYUAH010000770.1:0-6959 GCA_043741415.1 Betaproteobacteria bacterium | reverse complement strand
TGTTGTCGCTGGGCGGGCTGGTGGCCATTGTCGGGCTGTTGTTGTGGATGTTGCGATCGCCGATGAGCGTGGTGCGCATTATTGCGCCGCTGGCGGCTGCCGTTGTTACGGTCACCGCGGGATTAATTTTGATCGGCCAGCAACTGACCATTCTGCATTTGGTGGGTTTGCTGCTGATCGTGGCCGTGGGATCGAATTACGCGCTATTTTTCGAATGGTCCAATCCACCACTGCAAGCGGCCGCGGCGAGCGGGGTTCCCAGCGCGCTGCCCCGCACGCTGGCATCGATGCTGCTGGCAAATCTGACCACCGTTGCCGGCTTCGGGCTATTGGCGTTTTCCAACGTTTCAGTATTGCAAGCCATGGGCATTACCGTCGCACCCGGTGTTATTCTGGCGTTGATCTACGCCGCAATTTTTGCCCGGACAACGCATGCCTAGCAAGCGCTGGCAACCCACACCCTTGGTATCCGCAAGCATCATGCTGCATATGCTGGCGTTGGTGGCCCTGATCGCTGCTCCGGGCCACTGGTACTGGGCGCTGGGCGCCGTGTTCGCTAACCATGTACTGCTCACACTGGTGGGCCTGTGGCCGCGCAGCCGCTGGCTGGGGCCGAACTGGATAGAACTACCCGCCGTTGCCGCAAGCCAACGGGCTATTGCCTTGACCATAGACGACGGCCCCGACCCCGCCGTTACGCCGCAGATTCTGGACATACTCGATCGCTACGCCGCGAAGGCGACGTTTTTCTGCATCGGTGACAGGGCCGCGCGGCATCCGGCCTTATGCCGCGATATCGTGCGCCGCGGACACGCCGTGGAAAATCATACGCAGCATCACGCGCATTACTTTGCGTTTCTTGGATTGTCCGGACTCACGCGCGAGATCGAGGCGGCGCAGGTTACGCTGGGCGGGATTACCGGACGCAGGCCGGTGTTTTTTCGCGCGCCGGCGGGATTGCGCAGTCCGCTGCTGGACCCGGTGTTGGCCAAGCTCGGATTGCGTCTGGCGGCATGGACGCGTCGCGGCTTTGACACGCGTAGTGCAGATCCCGTGGTCGTCAGCCGCCGCTTGATGCGCGGCATGCGGGCCGGCGCCATTTTGCTGCTGCATGACGGCAATAGCGCACGTTCATCGGCGGGTGTGCCAGTGATCGTTGCGGTGTTGCCGGCGTTGCTTGAAGCCGCTGCCGCGGCCGGTCTGCGTCTGGTGACGTTAGCCGACACCTTGCCCTCTGAAACCGCATGAGCGCGGCTTTTGTGCGGCGGTTGATCGATCATGCCGCGGCGCCGTACCGTGCGGCGGGCCGTTTCGCCTGGCATTTTGCACGCGGTAAATTGGGCGGCGATCCGGTGTTTGCGGGATTGCTGGAGCACGCGTTGATTCCCGATCAAGCGCGCATACTCGATATCGGCTGCGGACAGGGGTTGCTCACATCCTGGCTGCGTTCAGCGAAAGCCCTGCACGATGAGGGGTTGTGGCCCGCGCAATTCCCGGCGCCGCCGAATCCGCATGTCATTCATGGCATCGAGATCATGCCGCGTGACGTCGCGCGTGCGCGCAGCGCACTTGGCAGCGGTGCAACATTCACTCAGGGCGATATGTGCAAGGTCGATTTCGGCAATGCGAACGTGGTCGTGATTCTGGATGTGTTGCACTACGTCAACATCGTCGCGCAAGACGAAGTGTTGAAAAAGGTGCGCGACGCATTAGCCCCCGACGGCACGCTGATTCTGCGCATCGGCGACGCCAGCGCCGGGCTGCCGTTCAAGTTCAGCAATTGGGTCGATCAAACGGTGTTTTTCGCGCGCGGACACGGCCTTATCGATTTGCATTGTCGGCCGCTCGCGGTCTGGTGTTCGGCCTTGGCCGATTTGGGCTTCACGGTGACCACGCTGCCGATGAATAAGGGCACGCCATTTGCCAACATGCTACTGGTCGCCAAGCTCGCGGCGCGTGCGAACCCGAGCACGAACGCTCTACCAGCGCCTGCAACAGAGGTTTCATCGGAAGCCGTGACGTATATAAAAAACTCAATAAAATCAAATACTTACAATAATATCGCTCAATGCGCGCCCTGACCGCCAGCCCGTTACAATCAGCACCTTTACGCAACCTGTTGCCCATATCGTCTTGACACCGCTACTGCTTTCGCACTTCACCGCAACCAGTTGTAGCGGACGCGGCCTCGATGCTACATTGGACGCGCTGCGTCAGCGCCGCGGCGGACTTTCACCGTGCAGGTTTGACACCGTGGAGCTGGCAACTTTCGTCGGCGAAGTCGCCGGGGTCGATGACGTGACACTGCCCGCGCACCTGGCCACGTTTGATTGCCGCAATAACCGGCTCGCGTTGCTGGGGTTGCAGCAGGACGGCTTCGATGACGCCGTGCGCAGCGCCAGCGCAAAATACGGTGCGCAGCGGGTGGGTGTTGTGCTGGGTACCAGCACTGCCGGCATTTTGCAAACCGAGCAAGCCTACCGCCGGCGCTCTGCGGTCACCGGTGCATTGCCACCCGATTACGTTTACGGCACCACGCACAACACGTTTTCCGTTGCGGATTTCACGCGCTGCTATTTTGCGCTTAGCGGCCCGGCCGTTGCCGTGTCGTCGGCGTGTTCATCGAGCGCCAAGGTATTTGCGTCGGCGCGGCGCATGCTGGCGGCAGGTTTGATCGATGCGGCGGTGGTCGGCGGCGTGGATACTCTGTGCCTGACCACGCTGTATGGCTTCAATTCGCTGGAACTGATTTCCGCTCAGGCATGCCGTCCGTTTGATGCGCAACGTAACGGCATTTCCATCGGCGAAGCAGCAGCCTTTGTGCTGCTGGAACGCGCGCCGGAAAATTTGGATGCCGACGCGGTGCAGTTGCTCGGCATCGGCGAATCGAGCGACGCCTATCACATGTCGTCACCGCATCCCGATGGCCTGGGCGCACGCATGGCCATGCAACAGGCGCTGCACACGGCGGGATTGCAACCGTCCGCCATCGACTATATCAACCTGCACGGTACGGCCACGCAGACCAACGATGCGGCGGAAGGCAAAGCGGTAGCCGCCTTATTCGGCGTGAACACGCCGTGCAGTTCCACCAAAGGTGCGACCGGCCACACGCTGGGTGCAGCGGGCGGCGTGGAGGCGGTGATTTGTGCGCTGGCGCTGCGGCATGGCCTGCTGCCTGCGGGGATCAACACCCGGCAACTGGATGCGGCGCTGCAACTCGATTACCTGCTGCAAAATCGCGAACAGCCGGTAGCGCGTGTACTGAGCAATTCATTTGGATTCGGCGGCACCAATTGCAGTCTGATTTTTGGGCGCGTGGGGAATTCATGACGCTCAGTGGATATATCGAAGGCATCGGTCTGCTCGGTCCCGGATTGGCCAACTGGCCCGACAGTCAGGCCATTCTGAGCGGCGAGCAACCGTACGTGCCGCGCAAAACCGTGTTGCCGTCGCCCGCGTTATTGCCGGCGGCAGAGCGCCGGCGTAGCGGTGCGATCGTCAAACTCACGCTGGCCACCGGGCTCGAAGCCGTTACCGCCGCCGGCCTGGATGCGGCGAGCTTGCCCAGCGTGCTTACCTCGTCCGGCGGCGATGGCGATAACTGCCACCTCATCTGTGAAATGCTGGCATCGGCTGACCGGCAAATTTCGCCGACCCGCTTTCACAACTCGGTGCACAACGCTGCCGCCGGGTATTGGAGTATCGCCACCGGCGCCATGACCACCGCATCGGTGTTGAGCGCCTTTGATGCGAGTTTTGGTGCAGGGCTGCTGGAGGCATTGACTCAGGTCACGGTGGATCAAGTCAGCACCCTGTTGCTGGCCTGCGACACCGCGTACCCGGAGCCGCTGTATAGCGTGCGCCCGATTCCCGATGCATTTGGCATTGCACTGGTATTGGCGCCGCAACGCAGCGCGCGAGCCATGGCACGCCTCACCGTCAGCCTCACCGACAGTCGTGCAGACCGGCTCGATGACGCCGCACTCGAAAATCTGCGCATGCATATTCCCGCCGCACGCGGGCTGCCGCTATTGCAAGCGCTGGCGCGGCGGCAACACAAAAACGTGGTGCTGGATTACCTTGATACCACGCGACTCGCGGTGGCCATCGAGCCATGTTAGATCAGATCAATCTCGACCACGCGTGGATTGCCCGCCACATTCCGCATCAAGGCAGCATGTGTCTGCTGGATCAGGTGGCGTCGTGGGATGCGCAGGGCATCCGCTGCCGCGCGCATAGCCATCGCGCGGCTGACAACCCGCTGCGTGCTTACAACCGGCTGGGTGCGGCGTGCGGCATTGAATACGCGGCGCAATCCATGGCCGTGCATGGCGCCTTGCTGGGTGCGGTCGATAGTACGCGCGCACGGGCCGGTTATCTGGTGAGCGTGCGCGGCACCCGCTTGCGGGTATCGCGGCTGGACGATATTGCCGCCGACCTGCTGATCGAAGCGACGTGTATTTCGCGCAGTGACAACAACATGCTTTATCAGTTCAGCATCAGTGCGGCAGGGCGCCTGCTATTAGATGGGCGCGCGACGATTGTGCTTAACGCCGACACCACCCCGTCAGGACACACGCCGTGAAAAACGCGTTGGTGACGGGCGGCGGCGGCGGCATCGGTGCGGCGATCTGCCGCCGCCTGGCTGCCGACGGCTGCCGGGTTTACATTCATGCCCATCGCGGCGCGCAAGCCGCACAAGCCCTGGCGGACAGCATACGCGCCAGTGGCGGCGAGGCACAGGTGCTGACGTTTGATGTCACCGACGCCACGGCGGTCGCCGCTGTACTGGGCCCGCTGCTCGAACACGAGGCGATACAGATTTTGGTGAACAACGCGGGCATTCATGACGACGCGGTATTTCCCGGCATGCGCGCAGAGCAATGGCACCGCGTGATCGATGTATCGCTCAACGGGTTTTTCAATGTCACGCAACCGCTGATGATGCCGATGATACGCAGCCGCTGGGGGCGCATTATCAACGTGTCGTCGATAGCGGCGCTCACCGGCAATCGCGGCCAGGTCAATTATTCCGCTGCCAAGGGCGCGCTCAATTCAGCCACCAAGTCGCTCGCGCGCGAAGTCGCCAGCCGCGGCATCACGGTCAACGCGGTGGCGCCCGGCATTATCGATACCGCCATGAGTGAATCGACATTCAATGCAGAGGACGTCGCGCGCCTGGTGCCGATGAAGCGTGCCGGCACGCCCGCTGAAGTGGCCGACTTGATCGGCTTTCTCGCGTCACCACAAGCGGCGTATATCACCGGGCAAATTATTTCCATCAACGGCGGTCTACTCTGAACGTCAGTAGAGGTCCTGGCATGCATAAACACCTGTTAATGTAACTATTTGATTTTATTGATATTTTTATAAAATGACTGCTAACGCTCCCTTGCCGCGCGGACCTGCTCCGGCGCAGGTTCCGCACACTCCGCTGACGCAGTACTACGCCGCGGAGCGCGACCGCCAAGTGTACTTGCGGCAGATTTTTGATGACACCGCGCCAGATTATGACCGCATCGAAAACCTGTTGGCCTTGGGCACTGGTTCCCACTATCGGCGCCTGGCGTTGATACGCGGCGGCTTGAAACCCGGCATGACCGTGCTCGATGTTGGTGTGGGCACCGGGCTGGTTGCCGCGCAAGCTTGTGTGATTGCCGGTAGCGCCGCGTTGGTCACGGGTGTCGATCCCAGCCCCGGCATGATGGCCGCCAGCAAATTACCCGAGGCGATGGTGTTGGTGGAAGGCCGCGCGGAGTCGTTGCCGTTTCCCGATGATCATTTTGATTTTTTGAGCATGGGCTATGCGCTGCGCCATATCAGCGATCTGAGTGTCGCCTTTGCGGAGTTCGAACGCGTGCTTAAGCCTGGCGGGCGCTTATGCTTGCTGGAAATTTCCCAAGCGCAAGGCCGCTTGGGTCAATGGCTGCTCAAAACCTATATGCGCGGCGTGATCCCACTGCTGACGCGGGGTATTTCAAAACGCAAGAAAACGGAAACCATCTGGCGCTATTACTGGGACAGCATCGAAGCCTGTGTGCCGCCGGAACAAATTCTGGCGACCTTGAGCAACGCGGGCCTGACGCAAGTGAAACGGCATCTGGAACTCGGCGTGTTTTCAGAATACCAAGCCACCAAGCAGAGCCTTCACGCCGCAGGCGGCGCTTCGTAGCCCATCTCCGTGGCGTCGCCGGCTTGCAGCGGACGCAGTGTTGCGCGCGCCCCGTCACGGCGAAACTGCAGCAGCGCCCAGTCGTAGGTGCCGATCATTTGCGCCGGCTTTTGTTTCCGGCACCGGTTCGTCGGCGGCATCTCGGGCGGCTTGGCGTCATTGGTCAGCGCGCTGATTTCGTGGAAGCAGGTGGGGCCGCTGTTTCACGCTGCTGCAGGATACGCAGCTCACCATCATGGATGAAAGCTTCGCCGCGCTCGACCCGCAAACGCTGGAGCTGTGCTTGAACTGCGCGTTTCGGCGTGCGCGCACCTCGCTGGTGATTGCGCATCCCTGAGTGCGCTACAGCATTTCAACGCAGCATTTCAACCTCATCGCCGACGCGGATTATTTTTCCGCGTTGATCACCGTCCACGCGCGTGGGTACGATGCAGCGCTGGCACGGGTTGACGCCGATGAAGTGCACATTACCGATGCGAAACGCGACGTCTAAGCCGGGTTCACCAAACAACTGGTCTTCCCAAAACGCGGGACACTCGCTGAGTTCAAGATTCGCGCGAAAGCGCCGGCGCATGTCGTCGATTGTGTGCCCCGCATACCAGCTTGCCACGGTGCTGTACGGTGCGCCAGCAATCACAGTCGGGCCGGGGCGGTCGGTGTCATTGGGAAAGCCGGCATCGCTGTTGCGTTCGATAGGTACCGGCTCGCCGAAATATTGGGTGAGCCGCGCTTCGAGCGGCGCGTTGTCATCGCCAAGCACAAACGTATCGCAGCCGGCGCCGTC
>JAYUAH010000769.1:0-6960 GCA_043741415.1 Betaproteobacteria bacterium | reverse complement strand
AACCGCGCGCAAACGCGCCGAGCAAGGGCTGGTGCGCGAACGGAGTTTGTTGCGTACTGTTGTCGATGCCATTCCGGAACGTATTTATGTCAAAGATCGTGAGGGACGTTTTTTGCTGCAAAACGCTACCAACATGAAGGAGCGTAGCATTAGTAGCCACGACGAAATCATGGGGAAAACAGTATTTGATCTGTTTCCGCGCGCACAGGCAGAGCGTATGCATGCCGAAGACGCAGCGGTGATGGACTCCGGCGTGCCGTTGATCAGCCGCGAGCACCAGACAAATTTCACGACTTCCGAGACGGGTGGCACGGTGCACTGGCATCTCACCACCAAGCTGCCGCTGCGGGATAACGCGGGCCATGTGATCGGGTTGGTCGGGGTCAATCAGGATATTACCGATCGCAAGCTGGCCGAGGAAAGGATGCGCGGCCTCAACGAGGAACTGGAGGAGAAAGTACAGGCGCGCACGGTTGATCTGGAGCGCGCACGGCTCGAGGCCGAAGACGCCAACAGTGCGAAATCACTGTTTCTCGCCACCATGAGCCACGAGATACGCACGCCGATGAATGGCGTGATCGGCATGATCGACGTACTGCACCAGAGCGGCCTGAAGGGAGATCAGGTGGAGATGGTTGATCTCATACGCGAATCGGCGTTTTCGCTGTTGGGCATTATCAACGACATACTTGATTTCTCCAAGATCGAGGCGGGCAAGCTGGAGATCGAGCACGAATCCCTCTCTGTGACCGACGTGGTGGAAAGTGTCGGCAGCCTGATGAACGGTATGGCTGAGAAGAAATCCGTGCTGCTGAAAATGTTTATCGATCCGGCTATTCCCGCGCAGGTCATTGGCGATACCCTGCGCCTGCGGCAGGTGCTGACCAATCTGGTTAACAACGCCGTCAAGTTCTCCAGCGGAAAATCGCGCAGCGGTAACGTCTCGATACGGGCGCGGCTGGTCGACCGCTCGCCTGACCAGGTGACGGTGATATTCCAGGTTACCGACAATGGCATCGGCATGGATGAGCAAACACTGTTGCGACTCTTTGCGGCATTCACCCAGGCGGATGCATCCACGACCCGGCGCTATGGCGGCACCGGCTTGGGACTGGCGATTGCTAACCATCTGGTGGAGTTGATGGGCGGCGAGATCACGGTGCAGAGTGAGCCGGGTATGGGCTCCACGTTCAAGGTGCGGGTTGCGTTTGGGCTGGCGTCCGCCACGGCCGTCGCCGCCGATCCATCATTCAATGTCGCGGGTATTAACTGTGTGGTCATCGGCAGTGCGGGCGGTCTGGCAGACGATCTGGCGCAGTACCTGGATTACGCAAGCGCGCAGGTTGAGCGCGTTCCCGATGTGGAGACGGCGAGGCAACGCATGGTAGGTCGCAGCGGCGCCGTGGTGTGGGTGGTGGATGCCGGTGACGAACCACGTGCTCCCGGCGCATTGCGTGCGGCCGTGAGCGGCGGTGTCGGTGAGGATATGCAAATGGTCTGCGTGCTGATTGAGCGCGGCAGACGGCGGCGTCCGCGCGTCGTCGCGCCGGATTTAATCACGGTGGATGGCAATGCGCTGGGTCGTCGGCTTTTTCTGCGTATCGTTGCCGCCGCCGCCGGACGCGTGTCGCTGGAAACGGATGCGGACACGCTGGCTGCCGGCAGAGTGGGCGCAATCGCGCCGACACGCGACGAAGCGCTGCGACGAGGCCGACTGATACTGGTTGCCGAGGACAATGAAACAAATCAGAAGGTGATCCTGCGCCAGCTTGCGCTGCTCGGCAATACTGCGGATATCGCGTCCGACGGGCTGGAGGCACTGAAATGCTGGCGCAAAGGCCATTACGCGTTGTTGCTTACCGACGTGCATATGCCGTCAATGGACGGCTATGAACTGACCGAGGCCATACGATCCGAGGAAGGCAGTGGTGCCGCTATTCCGATCGTCGCGCTCACCGCCAATGTACTCAAGGGTGAAGCCGAACGGTGCCGCGCCATCGGCATGAACGATTATTGCAGCAAGCCGATGTCTCTGGCGAATCTCAAAAGCATGCTGGATAAATGGCTACCTGAAGCCGAGTCTGACGCGGTCGTGCCCGCGAAATCCGCAGTACTCGCGGCGCCTGTGCCACCTCCGTCGGCGGTGGCGCGTACGGCGGCAAGCGGGCTGGTGGACATCAATGTTCTGGAAGAATTGGTAGGCAGCGATCAGGCCATGCTGCGTGATTTTTTGCAGGACTTTCGCACTAGCGCAGCTAAAATCACAAGCGAGCTGCGTGTGGCGTGCGCCGCAAACCAGGCAAAAGTCGCGGCCGCGGCCGCGCACAAACTAAAGTCTTCCTCGCGCGCCGTGGGTGCGATGGCCTTGGGTGATTTGTGCGCGGCCATTGAAGAGGCAGGCAACGGCAACGAACATGATGCGCTGTCGGTGTTGCTGCCGCGCTTTGAAATGGAAATGGCTGCGGTTGACACGTACGTGGATAAATTCTACACGGCAGGCGGAAAATTTCAGCATATAACCGGGAATGCAAACCGGGACTGATGAGGCACACAGGCAGTTCATCTGTATGCGAGTGTGCCAGCGATTTGCATCGAGGATTGGAAATCGGCGATGGTCTAAACAGACATTTAGTCGTGCCGCACGATCACTGAACCATATTTGATTCTGTGCTGTTGGACGGTTGCAGATACAAGCCTGTGCGTGCGCGTGCTTTTGTGTAATAATTCAACGTTTCCAATTAGTTACATTACACATGATGGCGAAAACCCTGTACGACAAACTGTGGGACAGCCACGTGGTGCACGTCGAACAAGACGGCACGGCGCTGATTTATATCGATCGTCACTTGGTGCATGAGGTGACCAGTCCGCAGGCCTATGAAGGCTTGAAGCTCGCCAAGCGCCCGGTGTGGCGCGTCGATTCGGTGGTGGCGACGGCCGACCACAATACGCCGACGCGCAATTGGGACAAGGGCCTCGAAGGTATAGACGACAAAGTGTCGCGCCTGCAAATCGAGACGCTCGACAAGAACATTAAAGAATACGGCGCGAAAGTTTATTTTCCGTTTCTCGACAAGCGCCAGGGCATCGTGCATGTGATCGGGCCCGAAAACGGCGCGACACTGCCGGGCATGACGGTGGTGTGCGGCGATTCGCACACCAGCACCCACGGTGCGTTCGGCGCGCTGGCATTTGGCATCGGCACCAGTGAAGTCGAACACGTGCTCGCCACGCAGTGCATGGTGATGCGGAAATACAAAAACATGAACATCATCGTCGAGGGCAAACTCGGCGTCGGTGTTACTGCGAAAGACATCGCACTCGCCGTCATCGGCAAAATTGGTACCGCCGGTGGCACGGGCCACGCGATTGAATTTACCGGCGGCGCCATCCGCGATTTGTCGATGGAAGGACGCATGACGCTGTGCAACCTGGCGATCGAGGCCGGCGCGCGCACGGGCATGGTGGCGTGCGACGAAAAAACCATCGCCTATTGCAAAGGCCGCATGTTCTCGCCGACGGGCGCGCTGTGGGACAAAGCGGTTGACTATTGGCGTACCATGAAAAGCGACGACGGCGCGCATTTCGACACCGTGGTGAAAATGGATGCCGCTGACATACAGCCGCAAGTAACCTGGGGCACTAATCCGCAAATGGTGACGACCGTCGGCGGCAAAGTGCCCGACCCCGCGCAGGAAACCGACAAGGTGCAGCGCGAGTGGATGGAGCGCGCGCTCACGTATATGAACTTGAAACCGAATACGCCGATCACTGAAATCGTTATCGATAAAGTGTTCATCGGCGCCTGCACCAACTCGCGCATCGAAGATATCCGCGCCGCAGCGCAAGTGGCCAAAGGCAAGAAGGTCGCCGCGAACGTGAAACTGGCGATGGTGGTGCCGGGTTCCGGTTTGGTGAAAGCGCAGGCCGAGGAAGAGGGCCTCGACAAAATTCTTGTGGCGGCGGGCTTCGAGTGGCGCGAGCCGGGTTGCTCGATGTGTCTCGGCATGAACGAAGATCAGTTGTCGCCGGGCGAGCGTTGCGCGTCGACCTCGAATCGCAATTTCGAAGGACGGCAGGGGCCCGGCGGTCGTACGCATTTAGTGAGTCCGGCGATGGCGGCTGCGGCGGCGATTGCCGGGCATTTTGTGGATGTGCGCACTTTCAAGTGAAGGAGGCGACCATGAAAAAGAGTGTGGCAATGCTATTGGCATTGATGATGGTTGCGCTGGCCGGTTGTAACACCGTGCACGGATTCGGCAAAGACGTCGAAAAAGCAGGTGAGGCCATTCAACGGAAATCTGACAGGTAGTTATGGAAAAATTCATACGCAAAGAAGGGCTGGTGGCGCCGCTGGATCGCGCCAATGTCGATACCGACGCCATCATTCCCAAGCAGTTTTTGAAATCGATACATCGCACGGGCTTTGGTCCGAATTTGTTCGACGAGTGGCGCTATCTGGATCGCGGCGAGCCGGGCAAGGACGATTCCAAGCGTCCGCTGAATCCGGATTTTGTGCTGAACAAAAAGCGCTTTGAAGGCGCCACCGTGCTGCTCGTACGCGAGAATTTCGGTTGCGGTTCGTCGCGCGAACACGCGCCGTGGGCACTGCAACAGTTCGGATTTCAGGCGGTAATCGCGCCGAGTTTCGCGGATATTTTTTTCAACAACAGCTTGAAGAACGGCCTGCTGCTGATCAAGTTCGACGCAAAGATTGTCGACCAGTTGTTCAAGGAAGCCGCGGCGACTGCAGGCTATCGGCTGGCGGTCGATTTGGAAACGCAAACCGTTAGCACGCCGAGCGGCGACAGCTTCAAGTTCGACATCGATCCGTTTCGCAAACATTGCATCATGAACGGGCTGGATGACATCGGCCTCACGCTGACGCACGCGGACAAGATACGTGCGTTTGAAGTTACGCATAAGGCGGTGCAGCCGTGGCTGTTCTAGGGCGAGTTGGGCGTTAAGCGTTGAGGGTTCGGCGTAACCCCACGATCACTCCGCACACTCAACACTCAATATTCAACTTTCAACACAAAAATGAAACTCGCAGTTCTAGCCGGCGACGGCATCGGCCCGGAAATCGTAGCGCAGGCGACCAAGGTGTTGCGCGCGCTGGCCAAAGACGGGCTCAAAATCGAAATGGAGGAGGCGGCGTTTGGCGGCGCGGGCTTTGATGCTTGCGGCGATCCGTTGCCCGAAGCTTCGCTGAAGCTCGCCAAAGAAGCCGACGCCGTGTTGTGCGGCGCGGTGGGCGGGCCGAAGTACGATGCGTTGCCTCGTGCGCAGCGCCCGGAGCAGGGCATTTTGCGCATCCGCAAGGAACTGGCGCTGTTTGCCAATTTGCGGCCGGCGATTATGTATCCCGAATTGGTCGGCGCGTCGTCGCTGAAACCCGAGGTGGTGTCGGGGCTCGATATCATGATCATTCGCGAACTCACTGGCGATATTTATTTTGGCGAGCCGCGCGGGCGCCGCGACAACGCGCGCGGCGAGCGCGAAGGCTACGACACGATGTTGTACGCCGAGCCGGAAATCCGCCGCATCGCCGAGATCGGTTTTCTCACGGCGATGAAGCGCGGCAAAAAGTTGTGTTCGGTAGACAAGGAAAACGTGCTGGAGACCAGCCGCTTCTGGCGCGAAATCGTGATTGATGTGGCGAAAAAATATCCGCAGGTGGCGTTGTCGCATATGTACGTGGACAACGCGGCGATGCAACTGGTGCGCAACCCGAAGCAGTTCGATGTGATCGTCACCGGCAATATATTCGGTGATATTTTGTCGGATGAAGCGTCGATGTTGACGGGTTCGATCGGCATGCTGCCGTCGGCGTCGCTCGATGCCAACAGTAAGGGGCTGTATGAACCGATTCATGGTTCGGCGCCGGATATCGCGGGCAAGGGCATTGCCAATCCGCTGGCGACGATATTGTCGTCAGCCATGATGCTGCGTTACACGTTCAACAAAGATGAATGGGCGTATCGTATCGAAGCCGCTGTAAAAAACGTGCTGGCGCAGGGATTGCGCACGGCTGACATTCACGAGGCCGGCGGCAAGAAATTGAGCACGCAGGAAATGGGCGATGCCGTAGTCGCGGCGCTATAGCTAACTATTTGTTTTTATTGATTTTTTATGGATAAAGTCGGATTAATCGGATGGCGCGGAATGGTGGGCTCGGTGCTCGTGCAGCGCATGCGCGACGAGCGCGATTTTGAGTTGATCGAACCCACGTTTTTCTCGACCTCGCAGGCGGGGGGCAAGGCGCCGGACATCGGCAAGCCTGTCGGCCTGGTCAAGGATGCAAAAAACATCGCGGAACTCACGGCGATGGACATCCTGATTTCGTGCCAGGGCGGCGACTACACCACCGAGATTTATCCAAAGTTGCGCGCGGCAGGCTGGAACGGCTACTGGATCGATGCGGCGAAAACGCTGCGTATGAAAGACGACGCGGTGATTGTGCTCGATCCGGTGAATATGCTGGTGATCAAAGCCGCGATGGCCAAGGGCATCAAAAATTACATCGGCGGCAATTGCACCGTGAGCTGCATGATGATGGGGCTGCACGGCTTGTTCCAGGCCGACCTCATTGAGTGGATGACCTGCATGACGTATCAGGCGGCCTCCGGCGGTGGCGCGCAACATATGCGCGAGTTGCTGACGCAGTTCGGGCTGGTGCACGGCGCAGTGGCGGACTTGCTCGCCGATCCAGCGTCATCCATCCTCGACATCGACCGCAAAGTGCTGTCCAAGCAGAATGACGGCAGCATGCCGCGCGAGAACTTTCGTGGCATACCGTTGGCGGGCAACCTGATTCCGTGGATCGATCAGGACATGAGCAACGGCATGTCGCTCGAAGAATGGAAGGGCGGTGCCGAGACCAACAAAATTCTTGGCCGCGGCGCGTCGTTTAACACCGCGGCAATACCCATCGACAGCCTGTGCGTGCGCGTGGGTGCG
>JAYUAH010000768.1:0-2956 GCA_043741415.1 Betaproteobacteria bacterium | reverse complement strand
CCAGCGCACCGAAGATGCCGAGGCTCGCGAAGGCGAGTCCCCACGCCAGCGTGCTGCGATTGCCGCCCGCAAGATCGAGCACCACGCCAAACATCAGTGGCGCCATCAACGCCGCGCTAAAGCCGATGAACGAGTACACCGCGAGTATTGCACCGCGCTGATCGGGATGCGCAGAGCCGATGGCACCGGCCGTCAATGCCGCCGAGTCGCCCAGCATCAGCCCGTAGTGCACGCACATCATCACGAACACAACAGCCGACGGTAACCCGGCGGCATAACCCAGGCCGCAGGCAAACAAGCCCGACGCCGTCATGAAAATAAAAATAATGCGCTGGCGGCCGAAGCGCAACGCGAGTTCGTTGCCGGTCACGCTCATCATCGGGCCGCACAGATTGATGATGGCGGCGAGTGTGGCCGCGCTCAACAGCGCTGTTGCAGAAGGCGGCTGCAAGCTCGCTGAAAACGCGAGAAACGCCACCATCCACGCGCGCTGGCCGAACAACTCGTAGTTGTGCAGCGCGTAGCCAAGGATGTAGTAGCGCGTGGTGCGATTGGCGAGCACCGGACGAAAATCCAGCAGCGCGGGTGAGGCCGCGTGCGCCGCGCGTGAACGGCCTTTGGGCATCAGCACGTTGACCATCAGCGCGGCAATTACCGGCCCCGCAGTGCCGAATATAAACGCCGTTGGCCAGCCGAATTCGCGTCCCAGATAACCGCAGACGAAAATCGACACACTGGAGCCCACGCCGAAACACGCGGCGTAAAACGCCGTGGCGCGCGCCTGTGCGGTACCACTCAGATGATCCGTCAACGTCTTGAGACCGGGCATGTAGGTGCCGCCCAGGCCCGCGCCGATCAGGAACTGGCACGCCAGCGCCGACCACAAACCCTGCGCAAACAGCGTGAAGCACAACGCACCGAACGCCGACAGCAAACACGCCACCAGATAAATGCGCCGTGAATCGATGCGATCGGTGAGCGCAGTCAGCACCGGCACCGCGGTCATGTAACCGGCAAAAGCGATGCCGCTGATCAGCCCTGCCTGGGAATTGGTCAGACTCCACGCGCGCTGAAACTGCGGCAGCAAGGTGGTGTACGCCGCGAAGCCGCTCATGCTGAACGATTCGGCCACGCACATGATGAAGGTCATCGCTACCGCAGAGCGTGGTGCACCCACTTCACACGGCTCCGGCTTTTTTTAACAGCGTGGCAATCGCCTCGGCCATGCGCCGATAGCCCTTGGCATTGGGATGTATCGCGTCGGATTTCTGATCGCGCTGATACAACACGTCGGTAACGATTTTGCCTTCGTACGGAATGCCGAACTCTTTGGCTATCGCTTCGAAGAACGGCGGCGCACTGGTGAGCAGCGCGGGCCGCGGCACACCGACCAGCACCACACTGATACCCTGTGCTTGGATGGTTTTGATGATGGCGCGCAAATTCGCCGTCGTTTGTGCTTCGTCCACTTTGCGCAGCAAGTCGTTGCCGCCGAGGCACACGATCATCAATTTGGGCTGGTGCTCGTCGATCACACTCTGCACGCGCGCGAGCCCGCCTTCGGTGACTTCGCCCGGCACGCCTGCACGCACCACGGTACGGCCGATCAACTGCGCGAGTACGGCGGGATAGCTTTCTATTTCAGATGCGCCGGTGCCAAAAGTGAGGCTGTCGCCGAAGGCGACGATCACATCCGCTGCCGCCAGTTTACTCAGCTTGGGCGTGTGCTCAGCGCAGCCCGCGAGCCACAGCAGCGCTAAGGCTAAAATTACATAAGTATTTGATTTTAAACAGTTTTTTATCATTTCTTTTTAAAGCGGCCGCGCTTGAAATCCAATACGATTTCATGCGCTGCATTGTGCCCCGGCGCGCCCGTGACACCGCCGCCGGGATGCGTGCCCGCGCTGCACATATACAGCCCCGCGATGGGTCCGCGATACGCGCCATGGCCCAACAGCGGTCGCGCGCTCCACAATTGATCGAGCGTTAGCGCGCCGTGAAAAATATCGCCGCCGATCAGGCCGAAGCGTGTTTCCAGATCGAGTGGTGACAACACCATGCGGCCCAGCACGCTGCGCTTGAAGTTGGGCGCGTAGTCGTTCACGGTGTTGATCACCATATCCGCGGCGGATTCCTTGATCGCGCCCCACTCGAAACCTTGCGGCAACTGCGGATTGAAATGCTGACAGAATAAACTCGCGACATGCTGGCCGGGCGGCGCCAGCGAATCATCCACCGTCGACGGGATTAACACCTCGATCACCGGCGCGCGTGAGCAGCCCAGGGTGCGCGCGTCGAAATACGCTTGCTCCATATAGCGCAGCGAGGGCGCGATGATAATGCCCGACTGGTGATGATCGCCAACCTGCGTGCCGGGCAAACAAGTAAAGCTCGGTAACTCGGACAGCGCTACATTCATGCGAAACGTGCCCGACGCGCATTTGTAGTTGCGCATGCGTTGCAGAAAATCCTCGTCCAGTACGTGCTTGGGCATGAGCTTGGTATAAAGCAATTTTGGATTGACGCCGGACACCACGCACTTGCCATCAATCACGCGGCCATCGGCGAGTTGCACGCCCTGCACGCCGCGCAAATCTGTACACACCTGCACCACTTCGCAGCCGGTGGTGATTTCGACACCGCGTCGCTCCGCTTCCTTGCGCATGGCTTGCGTGATGGCCCCCATGCCGCCGATGGCGTGGCCCCACGCGCCGCGATGGCCATTCACTTCGCCGATCACGTGATGCAGCAGCACGTACGCCGAACCCGGCGTATACGGACTCGCAAAATGGCCAACGATGGCATCAAAACCGAATGCGGCCTTGATCGGATCGGATTCAAACCACGCATCGAGTACGTCGCCCGCGCTCTTGGTGAAAAAATCCAACACGTCGCGGCGCGTCGCCATGTCGAGCTTTTTCATGCGCCGCGTGACTTTCAGCGCGCTCATGAAATC
>JAYUAH010000767.1:0-6963 GCA_043741415.1 Betaproteobacteria bacterium | reverse complement strand
CTCCACTTTTTCGCCGCGCTCGAGCATTTCCTGCGGGTTGCCGGCGTGAATGGAATCCCACGGATTAAAAAACGTGGTGCTGTTTTTGGTCATGTGATCGCGATTCATTTTTTCGGCCTGCTTGAAGCGCGCGAACGGGTCGCTGATCGGCGAGCGCGTCGCGATATACGCCACACGCGAATGGATGCCGGGTGCGCCTGCGAGCACGTGCGCGTTGTAGCTCGCGTCATTCGGCTTCATGCCGAGAAGCTGCGCCACATGGCCGCCACTGGAACTGCCCATGATGCCCAGCGTGGCAGCGTCGCCGTTCCATTCAATCGCCCTGGCCTTCAACCAGCGAATGCCGTAGCTGGCATCCTGCACGCACGCCGGATACGGTGCTTCAGGCGCCTGCGTCATGTCGATAGCCACCACCAGCACACCGCTTTTCGCGGCGGCTTCATCCATCGGCGCGTTGGCGAGGCGATCCTTGTTGTTCCACGCGCCGCCGTGTAGGTCGAGCAGCACCGGAAACGGCCCCGCGCCCTGCGGTTGATAAATGCGCGCCATCAGCGTGCGCGTGGGCGTTTTGCGAAACTCGATATCCCAAACCTTGATCTCGAACTTTGCGGCGGGGTTGTAATGGGTCATGGCGGAGCTCCCTGTGTGCGTCATCGGTGTTGAGCGTTCCTGAATATCGCTAATCCGGCGCAGTGTCAACCGCTTCCCTTGGCCCAGTTGTGGGAATACACTGTAACTCCCGCAACTTTGAAAGGAGGTGATCCCGTGAGAGACCGAATAGGCACGACCCTGCTGGATGACGTACCACCCTCGAACTGCGGATCGACTCGCACACAAGGACCGTTCGCTATCCGATAGCCTGGCGTGTCTGGTTGTGACAAACGCCTCGTGGATTTTTCCACGGGGCGTTTGTTTTTGCAGACTTGCGTCGCGCGCTCATTTCGCGCTCATTTCGCGCTGAGACCCGCCGCCTTGGTCACCTTGGCCCACTTCTGAATTTCAGCCACGATAAACGCCTCGAATTCCTTCGGCGAACTACCTTGCGGCACCAACCCTTCGGCGGATAAGCGCTTTTGGATGTCGGCGGTTTTTGCGATCTCGGCGACTGCGCGATGCAACCGATCCACGATCGTCGGCGCAATTTTCGCGGGGCCGAACAAACCCTGCCAGCTTGACGCTTCATAACCCGGCACGCCGGCTTCCGCAACGGTGGGGATATCCGGCAACGCCGGATAACGCTCAGGCGACGAAACGCCCAGCGCACGCAGCCGCCCGCTGCGCACCAGCGGCAGCGTGCTCGCCATGCTGCTGAAGCTGAAATCAATTTCGCCGCCGACCAGCGCAGTGAGCGACGCCGGCGCGCCTTTGTATGGCACGTGCAGCACGTTGATGCCCGCCATCACGCGAAACAGTTCGCCGGTGAGATGCGATGCACCGGCCGTGCCCGATGAGCCATAGGTGAGTTTGCCCGGCTGCGCTTTGGCAGCGTTAATCAGATCGCGCACCGTGCGCGCGGCATGATTTTGCCCGACCACCAAAATGTTGTAGCCGATGCCCAACAGCGAAATCGCTTTCACGTCGCGCAGCGTGTCGTAAGGCAGTTTTGTAAAAAGGCTGGGGTTGATGGCATGCGCGGTGGGCGCAAGCAGCAGGGTGTAACCGTCGGGCTGCGCGGTGGCCACCAGTTCAGTGGCAACAATGCCCGAAGCGCCGCCGCGGTTATCCACCACGACTTGCTGATTGAAGCGCTCGCTCATGCGCTGCGCATAGGCACGCGCAACCATGTCCGAATTGCCGCCGGCGGTTTGCGCGACGATCAGGCGTATCGGTTTGGTGGGATAGTTGGTTTGTGCGGCGGCGGCGGCACTCAACAGCAGCGCTGCAGCGAATACAGTGGCGCGCAATGGCGGGCTCCGACAGGTGCAAGGGTGATGCCGCATTATTACGCACACCGCATGCCGGTGACATGGCTTGCGCATCCATCGAGCGCGCATAAAAAATATTGTTTAAAAACAAATACTTACGTTCGATGCGAAAAATGCCGTGTCGAATCCACTATCATCCACGCCAGCCTCGTGCAGCAGTCAACGCGGCGTTTGCAAATATTTCAATTCAACAAATAGGAGCACCACCATGCTGTGGATCGTATCTTGCATCGACAAACCGAACACCGCCGCGATACGTGATTCCGTGCTGCAACCGCATCGCGATTATTTGGGCAGCCAGAAAAAAATTCTGATGCTCGCGGGCGCCACGCAAAACGATGACGGCACCGCGGCCATCGGCAGCTTGTTTGTCTTGAACGTCGGCAGCCGCGCCGAAGCGAAAGCATTTTCCGATGGCGATCCGTTCACGCAAAAAGGCGTGTTCGCCAGCATCACCATCACGCGTATGCGCAAAGGCCAATGGAATCCGGATGCGGCTGAAGGCGCTTAGCGTAACCCGCGCGGCAGTGTAGAAATGCAAAGCCCTGCGAAAAAACTCGCAGGGCTTCACAGATGTGCCACTTGCCGTGGCGTGGGTTCGTCACGTGACCGTAACGTGTGCCGGCATTTGCTACCGGCTAGTAAGTTGCATGGGTGGTATTTTCATCGATAGGGTTGCTCTCCATTCACGACTACGCACGACACACTTCAACCGTTGCTACCCGTTACGATGACCCGTCTCGGGATGAATCCTCAAACCTCTTGTAGAGGGTGGTCACTACTATTTCGCATCAGGCACACCCGCAACATGGGGCGCGCACAACAGTGAAACAATTTTCGCAGCAACCGAATTATCAATAGTTAGATTGAGGATCCATCCCGACACTAGTCATCGCAACAATTTCAGTTGACGCCTTTCTCGATGCAACGTCAAGAGCTAATTTCAAGCGCGAATGACATTAATCACTACCAGCACTAAATACCCCGTTAGGCGCGCAAATGGCTGTGCATGACGGGCGCGCGGCGGTGTTTAGCGCCGCGCAGTTGACGCGCACGCATCCAGCGCCTAATGTTTAACGTTCTGGCCGCGCGGCACCATAGGCCGTACACCCTTCACCGTCGAACGGAGTTGCTCATGTCCAGTGTGCTTACGCGCCTTACCATCAAACCACTGCATCCATTGTTCGTCGCCGAAGTGACCGGTATCGATATCACCGTGCCAATTTCGCGCGATGATTTTCGCGGGATTTGGGAGGCCTTCAACGAGCATCAAATTCTGGTATTTCGCGATCAACGCTTCAACGACGACACGCAAATCGCCTTCAGCCGCAATTTCGGCACGCTGGAAACCATGGAAGCGCACGCCGCGAATAACTTCAAGCCCGGCCACATCGCGATCATGACCAACCTCGATGCGCAGGGCCAAATGCTGCCGCTCACCGACCCCGGCATGATTCACCGGCTACGCAATGAAGCGTGGCATACCGACAGCTCATTCAAATCCGTCGCGGCGCTGTGCTCATTGCTGTCGGGGCGCGTCGTGCCGCCCGTCGGCGGCAATACCGATTTTGCCAGCGGGCGCGCGGCCTACGCGGCGTTTCCCGATGCACGCAAAGCGCTCGAAGGCCTCATCGCCATCCATCGCGTCGCCGAGCCCGGCAACGTGAATGATCCCGCCTACGACGAGGAACAAAAAAAGCGCCTCACTGTCACCCATCCATTAGTACGCACCAACCCCGTGAACGGCCGCAAAAACTTCTACACTGGCGCGCATGCGCAGGAGATCATTGGCATGCCGCTCGAAGCCGGCCGCGCGCTGCTCGACGAACTCACCGAATTCTGCACGCAGCCGCAATTCGTTTACAGCCACCCGTGGCGCCAGCACGATCTAGTGATCTGGGACAACCGCTGCGCCCTGCATCGCGCCACCACCTTCGACAAAACCAAATACCGCCGCAACATGCACCGCACCACGGTGGCGGGGGTGGTGCCGGATGGTGTGTTGGCGGCTATGCCAACGAGTGCGGCATGAGCGAGATTGATTCCGATCGGTAGGGCGCGCACCGCGCACCCCTTACGCGTTAGTCAAACCACCGCCGCTTATAACTAATCCCCGGCGCATTCGGCCCCGCGCCATTCGGGTCGATCCACATCGATTTACCCGGATGTTTCACCGGCACGCCGTTGAAGCGTTCGCGCAGCCAGTCGCACACAAACGCGTGGATGTCGGCTTCCCACACCGAGGCGCGACTCTTTTGCGTGACCGAACCGTTGTGATGCTGGTCGGGCAGTACCCACAGTTCGGCGGGGGCTTTCATTTCGTCGAACGCACGATACACCTCGTCGATGGGCGCGCGCGGGTCGTATTCGCCGGCGACGATGAGGGTGGGGCACGTGACTTTGTCCATCAATCCGTCCATGGTCATTTTTTCGACCACGGCGTCGAGTTCGGCTTCGCATGAGGATTGCGTGAGGTAGGCGAACAACTGTTTATAGCGCGGCGATTCTTCGGTCATCAAATAATATTTATCGACGAACGAGGCCCATGGCGCAGCGGCGGCCGCGACATTACGATTTTTCGCAGCGATGCGCATGCCCCAGAATGAACCGAAGCTCAACGCATAGACGCCGATTTTTTTCGCATCAACTTCCTTGCGCTTCATCAAATACTCGATCACCACGCCCGCAGCGTCTTCGTAGTTGTCATCAGTGAGCTTGATGCCGCGCAGATTGCTTTCGCCCTGGCCAGGGCCGTCGAATGAAAACACATGCATGCCGCGTTGCAGCGCCTGGTTGTAGTACGGATGCGGCCACGCTTCCTTGGTTTGATCACAGCCGGGCACATAAAAAATTAACGGCTTGGCGCCATCGCCGGGCGCGAGATGTAAATTGCCCGATACCACCGTGCCATTCCACGGCACATCGACGTGCTCGATTTTGTACGGCGCCAACTCACGCACTTTGTCATAGCAACGAATCACGCCGCCGTGCAGAAATTTTTTCTCTTCACCGGTCTCGAACACCACGTGCTGCGCGTCGGCGTACAGCAGCGCCGCCGAGTAATACAGCTCCATCGCGGTCTCTTTGTGGCCCGCTTCCATTTCGGCTTGCGCAAGCCGCTCGGATTTTTTCGCGGCCATGCCTACGTGCTTGGCAATCATGTCGTGGCTGCGCACGCTCTTCGGCAAACGCCCGCGGCCATCGGGCTGAAAGTGAAACGTCTTGCCGGTTTCTTTCACCATCCAATCGAAGAACCACTGCTGGTTGTCGCGGTGCAGATGGGGCTTGCCTTTTTTGGCGCGGGCGGGGCTGGGCATAAACTACCTTTCTATATTCACATGCTGCGCATGGGTTTACGTACTGGATACCAGCCTGCGCTGGAATGACGGCACAGGCATGCCGCGTACCTTATGCGAGCGTACGCCCGCTGGCAAGTGATTCCATTGAAACGACAACCCTCTTCCGGAGTGCGGAATTCGGCGTTAGATTGCAGACCATCCGGCTGTAGTGGGATACTGTCCGCACATCAAAAACAAAGAGAGCGCCGCATGAGCAATCGCAGAGAATTTATCAAAGATGCCGCAGGTTTGGCGGCGAGCATTGCGTTTACCAGTTGTGCCTTGCTCGATGCCGCGCACGCGCAAGCCCCGGTCAAGCGCCGTCACGTCAGTGTGGGCGGCAAGCGCACCAAAGTAATCGACGTGCATGCGCACTGCGTGATTCCGGCCGCGATGGAGATGATGGGGCAAAAGTTTGACATGCAGACCAAGGGCCAGACGCAGCAAGTGATCAAGTTCGAAGAGCGTCTCACCGCCATGGATGAACAAGGTATCGACATGGAAGCGCTGTCGATCAACCCCACGTGGTACAAGCTCGATCGTGATCTGGTCAGCACAGTGATCCCGCTGCAAAACGAAAAGCTCGCCGAGCTGTGCGCGCAACATCCGGATCGATTTGTTGCTTATGCGTCGCTCGCGTTGCAGTATCCCGATCTTGCCGTGCAGCAACTGGAAGAAGGCGTCAAAAAATACGGCCTGCGTGGCGCAGCCATCGGCGGCAGCGTCGACGGTGAAGATTTCTCAGAGGCGCGGTTTCACCCGGTGTGGGCCAAGGCCGAAGAACTCGGCGTGCTGCTGTTCATTCACCCGCGCAGCACGCCGGAGCTGGCCAAGCGCTTCAAGGGTAACGGCTGGCTGTCGAATACGATCGGCAATCCGCTCGATACCACGATTGCGTTGTCACATCTAATCTACGAGGGCGTGCTCGACAAATTTCCCGGTCTCAAGGTATGTGCCGCGCACGGCGGCGGTTACTTGCCGTCGTACGCGCCGCGCATGGATCACAGTTGCTTTGTGTCACCCAGGGGTTGCAACCCGGATATCAAGCTCAAGAAAAAGCCCACTGAATATTTGAATCAACTGTATTTCGATTCGCTAGTGTTCACGCCCGAGGCGCTGCGCCATTTGGTGGCGCAAGTCGGCGCGAGCCAAATTGTGATCGGCACCGATCATCCGATTCCGTGGCAGGAAAAATCAGTGGATCATGTGCTCAACACGCCGAGCTTGAGCAACGCGCAAAAGATGGCGATACTCGGCGGCACTGCTGCAAAGCTACTCGGCATTAAATCATAAGTATTTGATTTTAAACAATAATTTATAATTGAGGCAACGATGACTACACGTAGAGATTTCATGCAAAAAACCGCTGGCGCCGCAGCCGGCATCGCCTTCACCAGTTGCGGTTTGCTCGATGCTGCGCACGCGCAGGGAACGGGTAAACGCAGACAAGTCGTGGTGGCGGGCAAGCGCGTGAAGACGGTGGATGTGCACGCGCATTGTGTGATTCCCGAAGCGATGACGCTGATGAACATGAAATTCACGCCGGATCATTTGGCTATTACCGCGTCGGATCGCACGCGCGTGATGGATGCACAGGGCATCGACGTCGAAGCGTTGTCGATTAACCCGGTGTGGTACAAACTCGAGCGCGATCTCGCCGAAAAGGTGATCAAAATTCAAAACGAAAAACTCGCCGAATT
>JAYUAH010000766.1:0-2962 GCA_043741415.1 Betaproteobacteria bacterium | reverse complement strand
CACAGCGCCGTGGTGAGGTTGCGTATCTGGTTGGGAAATATCCACAAGCCCATCACCGCCGAGGCAGCCTTTGCCAGCCGCGTGACTTCTGCGCCGGCCCCTATCATTTGGCCGAACAACCAATCGCCCAACGGCGTTAACGCGACCCCTTCGATCAGCACGAACGGCACCAGCGACACGAAAAAGTAGAAGCGTGCAATGCGCCAGAACGAGCGCTGGTCGGAAACGTACGACATGCCCGCCTGCGTGCTGACGCTGATGATGCCGCTGAAGGTGGTGTTGAAGGCGAACGCCACGCTGAACGCGGCCAGTGTCGTGGTGGGGTCACCCAAGCGCGCAAGAAACGCGTGAACGAGAGCGTGCGAAAGCTGATGCAGTTCGGTGGTGAGTATGAGTGGCACAAAGAACAAGACCGCGATGCGAACTGTAAGGGGTGGGTGTGCGTGATGTGCATTCATATTGTTAAGCAGAATAACGCACTGGCAGTGTTCAAGAAAGCGCTGTTGCCGCGGCAGTCACAAGGGGCAAAGATGTTTTCCCAGGCACGGTTGGATTTGTTATGCTTTATGCGTTCCTGTCTCAATGATGGAGGAGAGCCATGAAGCGCGCGCATGCACTGCCGCAGTCGCTGCTGCTGGTCCTGATCACGTGCCTGGCCGTGGATGCGTTTGCGCAGAAGTCGGGCGGTGTGCTGCGACGGGCCAACGATGAAAACCCGCCGAGTGCATCGTTGCACGAAGAAGGCTCCAACATCGTCACCACACCGTTTGTGCCGGTGTACAACAATCTGATCATGTTTGATCCGACCAAAAGCATGAGCCGGCCAGAGTCTATCGTGCCCGATCTCGCGACGAGTTGGTCGTGGAGCGCGGACAACAAGACGCTGACCTTCAAGCTGCGCCGCGGCGTGACCTGGCACGACGGCAAGCCGTTCACCGCTGCCGATGTGAAATGCACCTGGGATGCCGTCACCGGAAAACGTGAAGGCGTGTTGCGCCGGAGCCCGCGCCGGGCATGGTTTTCGAATCTACAGGAAATCATCGTAGACAGTGATGATCAGGTGAGCTTCCGTCTGGGGCGGCCACAGCCTTCGTTTCTGTCATTCTTCGCGGTGGGGTGGGCGGTGGTTTATCCGTGCCATGTCGATGGGCGCACCATGCGCCAAAAGCCTATCGGCACCGGCCCCTTCATGGTCAAATCATTCGAGCCGGGGAAAATGATACGCCTCACGAAAAACCCCAACTACTTCAAACCCGGGCGGCCCTATCTCGACGGCATTGATATGCCGATCATTCCGTCGCCCAGTACGCGCAACCTCACCTTCGTCGCGGGCGAAACCGATATCTATACGCCGAGCGCGACGCTGCTCGCCGAAGTCAAGGCGAAGCGGCCGGACGCAATCTGCGAGGTAGGGTTGAGCCATGCGTACACGCAGTTGATTATCAACCGCTCGGTGGCGCCCTTCGATGACGTGCGCATACGCCGGGCGATGGCATTGGCGATCGACCGCGATGCCGTGGTGAAAGTCAAAGGTGCGGGGCTCGACCGTCTCGGCGGCGAATTGCTGCCGCCGCCGGAAGGCGTGTGGGGTCTGGATAAAAGCGATCTGGCATCAATTCCGGGCTACGGGCCAGATTTAGAAAAGCGCCGCGAAGAAGCGCGCAAGCTGATGCGCGAGGCGGGCTATGGCCCGGACAAACCGCTGAAGCTCGTGTTAAGTACACGCGACGTGGCGCGCTATCGCGACACCTCGGTGCTGATACTCGATCATCTTTCCAAGATTTACATCAAGGGCGAGATGAAAACCGTCGATACGGCGATTTGGGTCAACGTCGTCGCCAAGCGTGGCTATACCGTGGGCGTGCGCTCGCGCGGGCAGTCGGTGGATGACCCGGATGTTTCGTTCTACGAAAGTTTCTCCTGCAACTCGCTTAATAATGCCGATGGCTATTGCAACAAGGAGATGGAAGCTTTGTTCGAAAAGCAATCTGCGATGGTGGACCAGGCCGAGCGCAAAAAGCTCGTCAAGGAGATCGACCGCAAATTGCAAATGGATGCGGTGCGGCCGACCATCACCTTTGCCGCTCTGCCGAATTGCCGGCGCCCGTACGTCAAGGGTTACGTGCCGAGCATGAACAACCAGTACAGCAATCTGCGCATGGAAGACGTGTGGCTCGATAAATGATGCGCGTGACTGAGCGCTCAACATGAATCACGCGTCCCGATTCCTGATCGGTTGCTCGCTGTTGCTGTGTTTCGCATGGCCTGCGGCGATCCGCGCGCAGGATAAGCCCGCAGGTTATCCCGCGCGCCCGATACGCATCATCGTGCCGGTGGTGCCGGGTGGCGGTCTGGACATGATTTGCCGAGCTGTCGGGCAGATGCTCACCGAGCGCTGGGGGCAGACGGTGGTCGTCGACAACCGGCCCGGCGGTGCAACCATCATCGGCACCGAACTCGGCGCCAAAGCGCCGCCCGATGGTTACACCCTGCTGGCCGCGACTGACACGCTCAATATCATCGGCGCCATGAAGCGCGTGCCATTTGATGTGCGCACGGCATTCGAGCCCATCGCGCAGTTGACCGCGCAGCCGTACCTGCTGATCACCAACCCGTCAGTGCCCGCCAAGTCGGTGAAGGAACTGGCTGCTTATTCACAGACCACGCCGCTGAGTTATGGCAGCTCGGGTGTCGGTACCACGGCCCACCTGGGATTGGAGCGGCTGGCATCGCTCGCGGGCGCCAAATTCGTGCACGTGCCGTACAAGGGCGGCGCGGCGGCGCTGCTTGGCGTGCTCAGTGGCGAGGTGCATATGTATCCCGGCGTCATCATGTCCGCGATGCAGCCGCTCAAGGCCGGCAAGGTGCGCGCGCTGGCGGCCATGAGCTTGAAACGCGCGCAGGCGCTACCCGATCTGCCGACGGTGGCCGAGCAGGGATTCCCGGGGTTCAAGATCGTGAA